>CAYJJW010000039.1:0-15863 GCA_964370555.1 uncultured Treponemataceae bacterium
TAGAAGATATAGACGGAGACAACGCCCTTGATATTGCCTACATGCGAGACGCAAGTTACGATGTTATAAATTACCTTGAAAGTTTAGGGTTAGAAAGTTCTATTAACGATTACACTGCTTACCCACTGGAGGTATATGAGCTTTTTTATGCAATAGATACTCGTGATATTGATACAATAACAATGCTTTTAGAAGAAGGAACTGATATCGAAGCTCGTAATGATTATGACCAAACTCCTTTGATGGTTGCCGCAGAATATGGCTATACAGATGTTTTAGAATGCCTATTGGATAATGGCGCAGATATCCATGCAGTTGATGAAAATGGCGATGATTCACTTATGTGGGCTTTTTGGATGGATAATTATGATGCTGCTATGTACTTAATTGAAAATGGTGCAAATCCAAACACAAAAAATAACTCAGAGTATACACCTTTAATGCTTGCTTCGTCCACAGCAACCACCAATGTAATTATTAACTATTTATTAGACAAAGGGGCTGACCTTCATGCTGTAGATCAAGATGGAGACAATGCTCTTATGTGGGCTATTTTAAATGGAAACATTGACGGTGTTGAGTTTTTACTTGAAAAAGGTTTAGATATTAGTTTTACAAATTACAGAGAAGAATCAACTCTAATATACGCCGTGCAAAGTGAAAGTCTAGAAATGGTAGAACTTTTAATGCAGTATGGTGCAGACCCTTATGTAAAAGATACAGACGGTATGAACGCTTTTGCTTGGGCAAAGATGCAAGAAGTAGACCACATCCATGAATATTTATTAGAAGAAGCTCCCCTTCCCTTGCAAAATCTTTAATTCATAATAGCGTTTACAACTTCTTCTACTTCCATATCGTAATGAAGAAGACCGTACATAACGGCAGCAGATAATACCTTTCGTCCATACTCACGAGTTTCGGCGAAAGGTATTTTTTCTAAGAAAAAAGCAGGATTGCTTTCTAATTCTGGAAACTGTCTTACCCATCTTCGAACATTTGTAATCCCTGCATTATAAGCAAAAAGAGCTTTTAATATAGAATTATCAACGCCTTCCCTTGGAATAAGTTCATCAAAGTAAAACATACCAAAATCTATATTTTGCCGTGCATCGTGAAGATCATACTCTTTTACCCTTAATTTACGAGCAACATCAGATGCGGTTGTTGGCATAAGTTGTACTAAGCCAATTGCACCAGCCCAAGATTCTACATCATGGTCGAAAAAGCTTTCACTTCTCATTATTGCATAAATAATAAATTTTTCTAAATTATACACTTCTGAAACTTGAGTAACATATTCTGAGTAATATTCAGGATACAAAAGTTTCATATCTTCTTGCGGAATATCTTTTTCGCTTTGATTAAAAGCACGAGAGGCAAGTCTTAATGACTCAGGAAAATAGTTATTATCATAATTATTTTCAGGCGTAGGCTCATTTATTAAAGATAGTTCTCTACTCAATGTTATTGCTGTTTCTAGTCTAACAAGACTACTATTGTTTGTATAAAGGGCATATACTTCTTTTTCATACCCTCGCATTAACATTTCTACAAGTATTTGTTCAAAAGACTCATCATGTGCTATATCTTCACTTGAAACTCTAACAAGTAAATCATCTAAAATCTTTGCAGATGATGGTATGTCCAATGCTACCGCTGCCATAATTCTATAATATAAACTTCCATTTTCAGCGGCATATGCTACATTATATGTTTCTTTTACAATATCTTTTTTATCTCCATCTACAGAAACATACTCATTTTCAATAAGAAGGGCTGAAATATAAGCGTATTTTGATAAACTTTCCGGTGACATATACGGCCTTAAAAACTCATATAAAGCATAAAATCCTTTATAGTTTTCATTATCCAATAGTTGAAAGGCCAATGTATCCAAAAAGTCATCAAAATAATAGGCATCTTTCCATGTAGGAGCATATTCTTGTAAAGCTGTAATTGCAGATCTAGATGATATTGAACGAATTGTTGTTAAGTAATACCAAAGAGCGTTATCATAATGCATATTATTTGTAGATGCCTGCATTGCATTTTCAAACTCTGTTAAGGCTGCATCATTATATTGATATCCTGTATCTTCATATAATCTTCCTGCATAAAAATGACACATAAACGCTTCTGAACTTTTTTTAGAATATGATACAGCTGCTTTTTCTAATCCCCTTGCAAAAAATATATTATCACCCGAGCCATATAATAAAGCTTTTCCTATGTCAGACAAATAATGAATATCTTTTTCTATAAAAAACGCTTCTACATTGTTTTTATTATAATTTTTAGATGCAATAATATTTCTTACAGCTTGTCCATAATCTCTTATATAAACAGCATTTTGTATAGAAATTCTTTCTAAAATTGTTTCATTTATTTTTTTTTCACTAACTAGCTTTGAATATTCATTAGAAGAAATAAAAGCCTTATGCTCTTTTGTAAAAGGTCCTTTTTTTAGCCACTCATCTAACTTTAATTCAACATTATCACTTTTTAAATTTGCATATGCCAAAAGAAGGTACCTATATAAAATACTGGAATCAACTTGATAATATACTATTTCAGTGTTAGTATATTCTTTAAAACAATTTTCAGTTATTTCAATAATTGTAGTATATTCTTTCTTTTCATATAAAATGGGTAAAAGTTTTTCAATGGCAAAGGATGCACTTGTTGAATTAACGTCTATGCTAGCTTGTAAAAACAAATTACTAGCTTCCTCTATATCTTCTTGTGTAAGAGCATCTAAGCCTTCTAAAAACAATTGATTATTATCAGATTCATTTTTTGAGGAGCATGATAGAAAAAATAGACACACAGATAATAAAAGTGCGGATGTAATAATTTTATTCATTTATACTTGCACTATTCCACATTACCTAGAAGGGATTTCTATATAAGTACCTGCAATAATATAATCAGGATCTTCTATATCATTTGCATCTGCGATAGTATCATAAAGCCATGGATTCCGATAGTATGTGTCACTTAAATCCCATAATGTATCACCCCAAATAAGTAAGTAATCTATACTATCTATCCTTGCTTCCGGTGCAGGCTCCGGTTTAACAGGTATTACTTCTTCTTCAATAACTATTTCAATTGTGTTTTCTTCCGGAGTCGGAGGATTTTTTTCTATTCCATCTGCAATAGCTTCTTGGCGCTCTTGCTCAAATACTTGAGGAGGCTCAACAGTTACAACATTATTAACAACAGAAGGATTATCGCCCGGCCAAGAACCAAAGACAAAAGCCAGTATTACTGCGGCTATACAAATAAGAGCACAAATTATACAAACAACCATTGAAAGGGAATATTTTCCTCTTGTGCGTCGTTTTTCTATGTCTTCCTTAAACTTTTCATCATATAAAGGTGGTATAAATGATGAAGATGTATCATCAAATTTTTTATCTTGTTCTCCATGCTCAGCATATTGTATATTGTCATTATCACTTGTAGGATTAAAGCTAAAAGCATCTTCTTCGGTTCCAAAACCTACATCAAAGTCATCGCCTAAAGTATCATTAAAATCAGGAGTAGTTGTTTCTGTTGAATCAAGGTCAAAATCACCATTAAAATCAATAGAATCTGAAATGCTTTTATCTCCTAAATCAAGAGAATCACTTGAAAAACTATTATCATCAAAATCTAAAGATTCTGTTCCAAAATCATCACCAAATCCATCATCCATCGACATAGACATTTCTTGTGTATCTTCAGAGGTTGTAAAATCATCATCCAGTGACATTGACATTTCTTGCGTATCATCTGATGTTCCAAAATCATCATCGATATTAAAATCGTTGCCTAAATCTAAACTATCTGAAGAAGATTCATTTCCTATCGAAGAAAGAAAATCATCACTTGGAGGACTTAAATCATCATGTAATTCTGTATTTTCTGGAAAACTAAAATCATCATCTCCATCTAAACTTAAAGAATCACTTGTAAATCCGTCTAAATCAAAAGAGTCTTCCGTTGCTTCACTATCTGAAAAGCTTAAATCATCACTGCTTATTGAAAAAGGATCTTCCTCTGGTGAAGATGAAGAAGCTGGCTCCTCGGTATTAAAATCATTATCCATAGATAGAGGATCTGCTTCATTATTTTCTATAGTAAAATCATCAGAAATATCGCCTATATCATCAAAGTTAAAATCTGCATCATCAAATCCTAGTGTATCATCACTCAGATTGTCTGTTTCTTCTTCAATGACGCTATTTTCTATTGTATTTTCTTCAAAATCTGCAAGAGAATTAAAATCGTCACCAACATCTAATGATGACGTTCCTATATCATCAAAAATATCAGGATTCTCTGCTAACTCAAAATCTGAAGTATCTGATTGCTGAGCTTCCGATAAAGTTACAAGAGAAACAGATGTATCAGACTTTGCGCCGGTTTCAGGATCCAAAACTTCTGCTGCTAAAACATTATCTTCATCAAGATTTATTGATAACTTAAAAGAAGGTTCTTCTTTTAAATGAGGAACAAGATTCTCTATAAGTAATGTATCTACATATTCTAATTCTTCTGTATCTTCATATTGCTTATATAGGTTAATTTTAACAGTAGTTTGACCATCCCTAACAGTTGTAACTTCAAGCGTTTTACTAGCGGGTTCGCCATCTTTTAAAATAGGGAAAAAAGACCCATCTGCTTGCTTTATACCTATAACTTTTTTACTCATAATAGTCCTCCCTTCCATGGTAATATGCTTAACGATTCTTGTCAATGCTTTTTTTACAATAAATAGTAAAAAAACCCATTTAATATATATCCCTCTTTAATAATTCTTATTTTTCCGCTATAATGCTTTAATGCAAAAAGGAACTCTTTACATAATAGTAAGCTATATTCTTTGGGGTTTAATGCCCATTTTTTGGAAGCAACTAAACTCTCTTTCTTCAGTTTATATTTTAATGTCTCGAATTATGTGGTCTTTTCTTTTTTGTTTTTTTCTTTTATGTATTAAGAGAAACGTGTCTACGATTATGCAGGCTTTTTTTTCTAAAAAAGAAACATTATTACTTCTTTTAGCAGGTGTATTAATTTCTGTAAACTGGGGACTTTACATATATGCTGTAAATGCAGACAGAATTCTTGAAACTAGCATTGCATATTATCTTTCTCCGGTGTTTTCTATTTTCATAGGCGTATTTTTATATAAAGAAAAACTATTTAAAATTCAATGGTTTGCTGTTTTGTTTGCCATTATAGGTGTTGCCGTTTCAGTTATAGCGTATGGAGAACTTCCTGTCTTGTCAATTTTATTATGTACTTCCTTTGTTGCATACAGCTTAGTAAAAAAAATGGTCTTTTCTCAAAGTGATACATCAATGGTAATTGAAACACTTTTTTTACTTCCACTTTCTTTGATATATATTCTTACAAAAGAGTTTAATCAACAAGGAGCTATACATACATTTAATGGTTTACAATTTTTACTCTTACCCTGTGCAGGAATATTAACATCGTTACCCTTGATGCTTTTTTCTACTGGTGTAAAAACTACTCCTTTTTCTGTTGTAGGAATTATTATGTTTAGTAGCCCAACTATTGCTTTTTTAATAGGTGTATTTATGTATAAAGAAACCTTTACTTTTTCACACCTTATAACATTTTTATGTATTTGGCTATCTGTACTATTTTTTATTATTGGAAATTTTATAAGTAAATATAAAAAATCTTCTGTTTAAATTAAGGAGCAAAATATCAAGCGCTTAGCATTATTATTTTTATTACAATTTTTTTATCCACTCTTTTCTCAATCAATTTCAGCAGATAAAAATATTACCTTTTGGAGTAATTATCCAAATGATGTTTTAGCTCAAGAGCTTACAAATAGAATGACTGATGATGAAGCTTTGGCTCAAATATTTATGTTTGGTTGGGCGGGATCAGAACCATCACCCCTATTGACAAGATGGGTAACTGAACGAGAATTAGGCAGTGTTAAAGTTTTTGGCTGGAATACTGAAAATGAAATAGAGGTTGCAGAAGCTGTTTCTTTTTTACAAAGAGAAGCTCAAAAAAGTCATTTTCAAATTCCGCTTTATGTTGCAACAGATCAAGAAGGTGGATTAATTCGCCATGTAAAAGGTACTACAAGTGATACTCCAGGTAACCTAGCTATTGGAGCTTCTGCATTACCATCTGATGCTTGGTATTCCGGTTATTATATATCTAAAGAATTAAGAGCCCTTGGAATTAATATGAACTTTGCTCCTACCGTTGATTTATACACAAATATAGATTCAACAGTTATTGCCAGTCGCTCTTTTGGAGTAGATCCTCATTTTTCAGGAGTTTTAGGAGCTTCTTTTTCTGAAGGAAGCATGGCTGCCGGCGTTATACCAACAGCAAAGCATTTTCCAGGTCATGGAGATACAGGTGTTGATTCACACGGTCTTTTGCCGGAAATATTAGCCGATAAAGAAACACTTTACGAAAGAGAACTTGTTCCTTTTTTATATCTTATTGAAGAAAATATACCTGCTATAATGTCTGGTCATTTAGGATTTCCAAACATACGAGAAAACGGAGAACCTGCCTCTTTATCATATTATTTTTTAACAGAATTACTTCGAAATGAGCTCGGTTATAATGGTCTTATTATTACAGATGATATGATGATGAATGGAGCAACTACATATACCGGAAGTCTTTCTTCTGCTGTTCAACTTGCAATTAGAGCAGGCAATGATATTGTTATTTCATCTACAACACCTCAATGGCAAGAAAGTGTATGGTCATCATCCTCTCTTTTAATGAAAACGGATGATGATTTTAATAACATAGTAAGAAAGGCTGCTTATCGTGTTCTTCTTTCAAAACTAGAATATTTTAAAGGAGATAATCCTGTACCTATTTTCCCCGATATTGAAGCTATTCCATCTTTAGTTCCGGATCCAGAAGCAGAAGATTTTTTTACATCTCAAGCAGCTCGTTCAATCACATTATATAAAAAAGGAGATTTTCCTTATACCGTTGAAAAAGCACAACAAGAAAAAATATTAGTGGCTGGTCAATTTCAAGAAGTTTTTGATGAAGCTGCCTATCGTTATGACAATTTAGATTATTACTTTTTTAGATATACCATACCTTCTTCTGAAATAAACGACGAAGGGTTACGCTTATTGCGAGAGGCCCAAAATTATGATACAGTTATAATATGTATTTCTAACACTTCAAGTAGAAGAGTTGCTCAATATCTTGCAAACAGTGGAAAAAAAGTAATAATTGTTTCTGTTTTAGAACCGGTACATGTTTTTGATTTTGATTGGGCCGATACAATTTTGCTTGCTTATAGCTACTCTACTTTTTCATTTAGGGCAGCATTTTCTGCACTTGTTGGAGATTTTACTCCTAAGGGAACCCTTCCCATGGAAAATGAATAGCACAGATGTTTACTATTTCTGTTCTTCTTTACAAAGATTTAGATAAAGCGATTGACTTTTTAACAAAGCATGAATTTACATGTGTTTCCCTAATGGCTCGAGTATTAAAATGCAAAGAACTTGGGATTATAAAAAATCAAACAATTTATAAAATACTTAACTCAGAAGAAAAAGTTCATGGCATATTTTTAATTACAAATTCAGGCATACTTCTTCACCATATTTTACCCTGTAACATAGCAAATCTTCTTATACCTATTCTTAAAAGAAAAAAACTTTTTTCTATTGCTGGTACAAGTGAGGCATCTCATTTGTTTGAATCTATATTAGCCTCTCCACCTTCCTCTGTCTTTGATTATCATATTATGCTTTTTTCAGAGATAGATACATTACTTAGTAATAAAAAGAAACTTGATAAAAAATTTACTCTTTTAAAATGTAGCTTCAATGATCAAGAACGACTTTATGAACTTCAGCACAATTATCAACTTGAAGAAGTACTTCCACCCGGAAAAACCTTAAATGAAAAAGCATGTAGAGAAATTATAAAAGAAAGATTAATTGAGCATACCGTCTTTGCAATTTTAGATACTACTACGTCAAAGTTTGTATCTATGGCCGGCACAAATGCAAAGGGTATACATTATGTGCAACTGGGAGGTATTTTCACAAATCCGCAGTATAGAAATTTAGGGTTAGCACAAACATTAGTTCGCCAATTAATTGCCTACAGTAATAAAAATATTTCACTTTTTGTTAGAAAAGAAAATTATTCAGCTATTAAAGCATATGCAAATTCAGGGTTTGTAATAAATTCTTCTTATAGAATCTGCTATATATAAAAAATCAATAAAAAAACGGGCCTCATGCCCGTTTTTTATAATTTAGCGAGCACTTACGAGCTCAACATCAAAACAAAGATAAGAGTTACCTGGTATAACACCCGGTATTCCGTTTGCACCATACGCCAAATCTGGAGGAAGAACTATTGTTCGTTTTTCTCCCAATTTCATATCTTGAACCATTATATCAAAACCAGGAATCATTTGTCCTGCCCCTGTACCAAAAGCTAAAGGATCACGTCCTTGTGAAGAATCAAAGGTTTGTCCTGATAACAAGTATCCTTTATAATGTGTTGCTACTTGTCGTCCACGACCAATTTTAGAACCACTGCCTTCTTTAGTTGTAACATAATATATTCCATTTTCATCTTTTTCTGCATTAGGAAATTTCTTTTCAATTTCTGCAATTATAGACGCAAAGGCTTGTTCTTTTGCTTTTTGTGCATTTTCAGTTGCTACTTTACTTAAAGCATCAAAGTCGTCTTGTGTTGCTGTAAATTTTTCTGCCTCAGAACCATTTCTTACAATGGTAAGTTTTTCAATTTCATCGTCTTGTTCAATAGCATCAACTACATCTTGACCATCAACAACTACACCAAAAACAGTATGCTTTCCATCTAACCATGGTGTTTCATTATGTGTAATAAAGAATTGACTTCCGTTTGTTCCGGGTCCGGCATTTGCCATAGAAAGAATACCTTCTCGGTCATGCTTTAAGTGTGAAACAATTTCATCGTCAAATCTATATCCTGGGCCACCACGACCTGTTCCATCAGGGTCA
The DNA here is from genome assembly GCA_964370555.1 of uncultured Treponemataceae bacterium. Lineage (GTDB taxonomy): Bacteria > Spirochaetota > Spirochaetia > Treponematales > Treponemataceae > CAYJFX01. Next base: position 9,036 of record CAYJJW010000039.1, read on the forward strand.
CCGCCTTGAATCATAAAATCATTTATAACTCTATGAAAAATTAAACCATCATAAAAAGGTTTTCCATTAGCGGCATCCAAAGTACCTTCGGCTAAACCTACAAAGTTTGTAACGGTAAGAGGCGTATCTTTATAATGTAACTGAAGAACAATGTCTCCTTTGCTTGTTTCCATTATGGCAAATACACCATCTTTTCCTTTAATTGCTGCATTTTCTTTTGCACTCACTGAACAACCTCCAAAAATCAATATCATGCATAATACCATGAAAAATAATGTTTTTTTACTCATATTTTCTCCCTTACGGTTTTAATATTATTCTTTTCTGTACATATCAAGACACCACTTAAATATTGCATCTGCTCTTGAAGAATAAGATTTAGCTAATCTTTCAGACACAAATGGAATCTTTGGCACATCTGCTTGAACTAAAACGTAAAAAATTACTGAATCGCCAACATCGGTAGCTATTAACGTTAATACCAAATTTTCAGGATTTACAATTGGAAAAGGAAATCCTCCATACATAATATTTTCTGTGTTAATTGCTCGAAAAGATACTTCATCTTCCGTATTAAAATAAGAAAACTCATAAACAGTACCACTAAGTGAACGATCTTTTTGGTATACATAGCTTACCAAATTTTCTATATCTTTGTTAATAGGATCTTCTATTTTTATTTTTTCGTCAGGATTGTTTACTGTATAGACATCTGTGTATAATACTTCCCAAATTTGTCTAGAGTTTGAAAAATATTCTATTCCTGTCATTTCAGAAAGGTTTCTCAATATTACTGCTATTTCTTCAATTGTGTTTTTTTCTGTTGCATCATTTTTTTCTATTTGATACAAGGATTCTACTATAAAAACAGGATCTTTTTTTCGTTGCCAGTAATTTTTCGCTTTATTTCCCAATTCTGTATTTGGTGCAAGTTCTAACGAAATATTTTTTTCGCCATAAAAATTTCTTTGAACTTGACCATGTTCTTTTAATTCTTCTACTACAGAACCGGAAAATATATCATTTAAATTTAGCGTATTTTGAATTGTTTCTTGTGCAAAACTAAGAGTACCTACACTAAGCAATACCAAAATATATGCTAATTTTTTCATCTTACACCTTTGTATATAACTTTAACTTGTTTATATAAACCTTCGCCTTCGCTCTTTGTTTCAATATCTCCAATGTCATTTAAAGTTGTATGTATAAGTCTTCTTTCAAACGGATTCATTGGTTCAAGCAAAATGGAATTCTTTTTCATTCGCACTTTATCTGCAGTTATATATGCAAGACGAACTAAAGATTCTTCTCTTCTTATTCTATAATTTTCACTATCAAGAACAATTCTAATATCTTCTTTTCCCAATCTACCGGCATAAACATTTGCCAATAATTGTAGTGCATCAAGATTTTTTCCCTTTTTGCCTATCAACATAGAAGAATTAGATGAAGTTATTTTTAAACCAAATTTTCTTTCTTCTCTAAAAAGAACATCTGCCTTACCATCATAGCCCATTTTACTGATTATAGTTTCAACAAAATCAATAATGTTTTTTTCAAACTCATCTTTTGGAAGAGGATCAGCAAACATTGAACTTCTTTTTACAGGAGCTTCCGTTTGTTTTTTTGTCCCATTGTCTTCAACATGAACTTTAATTTTAACAAAACCTTTTTTGAAAATACCATTTTTCTGGGTTTCCACAATTTCTACATCAAACTGATCTTGATTTAATCCAAGATCGTTTGCCGCCATTTCTATGGCCTCTTTTTCTGTTTTAGCTTCATATTCATATATCATAATACACCTCGCGTATTAGTTTTTTTTGCGCTTTTTTGCATTTGGAGGAAGTGCAACTTCTTTTTTAGGCTGAACAAGCCCCATTTCCTTTCTTTTTGTATGCATCATTTTATTTATAATTACTTGTTGAATTAATTGTAAAAAGTTACTTACTGTCCAGTATAATATCAATCCTGAAGGAGCTGTATAAAACATAAAGAAGAAAATTAATGGCATCATATACATCATCATTTTCATTTGATTATTACTTGCTGCTGTTGCTGTTGATTGAGTAACCTTGGTAAATAATAATTGAGATGCTACATAAACAACTGGTAAAATGCTTATATTCATTCCTCCAATAAATGGAATACCTGCAGGAAATACTCCAACACTATCACTTACAGAAAGATCAGGTATCCATCCTGGAATAAACATTGCGCCGCGGAATTCGAAGTAATTATTAAATAGTCCGAACATAGCGAAAATAAGAGGAAATTGAATTAAAAGAGGTAAACAACCTGACATTGGGTTATAACCTGCTTCTTTGTAGAATTTTGCCATTTCTACATTTAGCTTTTCTGGCTGTCCCTTATATTTATCTTGAATTTCTTTAATTTGTGGTTGAAGTTCTTGCATACGAAGAGTAGCCATAGAACTTTTTTTTGTAAGAGGATATAAAACAATTTTTAATAAAATTGTCATGAGAATTATAGAAACACCCCAGTTAGGAATTAATCTATAAAATATTTCCATTAAAAACTTTAGTATTGCTTCTAACCAAGCAAGCCATCCTGAGTTTAATATTTCATCCAATCTAAGATTTGATAAACCCCAGTTATTTTCAGCAGCATTATTATAAATGACCATAGTGTCATCTACTTTTGGTCCCATATAAATATAATAACTATCTTGCATTGAAGATTGATTTGTTAGTTTTCTTTCAACAAGAACTTGTGCATTAGAAAAATCATCAATTTTTCCCACTGTTGAATATACTGCATCTTTAATTATTGATGAATCAGTGGTAACAATTTGTTGTGCAAAGTATTTTCCTGCAACACCAACCCAGTTAAAAGTATCTTCATAAACATGAGTATCACCTTCACCAAGTTTTTTATCTCTCTTTTTGCCATCATAGGAATTGAATGTTCTGTTTTCGTATCTATCTAAAGCAGGGTCATAATATGGTCCAATTTGTGGTGAAGATCTAAGAGTATAAGCAACATCAGATGATGATATCATTTTAGAATACCCATCACCTTCAACACGGATATCCAGTTTAAAGAGATATTCTTCAGGATCAAATGTATATAATTTTTTTATTGTAAAATATTCATCTGCGGTATTAGGAGTTGCATAGGTTTTTGAAAATCCTATTGTATAATCATCAATACGTTCAGCAGTAAAAAGATCATTTATTATTGTATTATTTGAAGATCCAAAAGAAAGTGAAAAAGCGCGATTAGTAGCAGTTATATTTTCTGCCATTTCTACACCTTCATCTCCAACTAAGTGTTCCTTTAATTGGTAACCAATTATATCACCACCCCTGTTGGTAAGTGTTATATCAACAACATCTGTAGAAATTAAAAAAATTTCTTCTTCAGTAACAATCTCTTGTTCTTGAATATTGATATTTTGTGTAGGAATTATTTGTTCACCAATAGTATCGGTCACCTCTGTAGCAACTACTGTTTCAGTTGCTATTGATTCTACTTCTGTTGCAGGAGGCATTGTAGTTGTTTGCCAAAACATCCATCCTACAAGTACCAGTGTTGAAAGCGCAATAGCCCAAACGGTATTTTTGTCCATGTTTTCTCTCCTAGATTGAGGCCTTTATGGAACAGGATCGTATCCACCTTTACAGTATGGATTGCACCTTATAATCCTTTTTAAAGCCAAAATTGAACCTTTCCATGCTCCATACTTTTCTATTGCATTCAATGCATAGCGTGAGCAAGTTGGATAAAATCTGCAAGAGGGAGGAAAAAGAGGAGATATACAAAGCTTATAGGCTCTAATAAGAAAACAAAGTATTGTTGTTATTAATTTATTCATATATACAAACCGGCTTTTTTAGATAAAAAACAAATTTGTTCACATCGAAAAGAATAAGATTCTTCTCCACGATAAACCAATAGTACCATATCATACCCACATTTAAAATTATTTTTTATGTGGCGATAGGCTTCTCTACTTAGTCTTTTACTGTAATTTCTTTGGACTGCATTTCCAAATCCTCGCGGAAATGTAAATGCAATTCGATTAAAAGAGAGATCATTAGGCAAAATAAATAATTTTGCTCCGTTGGTACTTACTTTTTTCCCTTTTCTAAACACATTACGAATTTCTGAAGTATTTTTTATTTTTTCTTCAGGAGTAAATCCTTTTAATTTAGACAAGGTTTTTCCTTCCCTTAGAACTTACAGATTAGTATGGTTTTTTCTCATCAGATACAGTGAGTTTGTATCTACCCTTAGCTCGTCGGCGTTTTAAAATCATTCTTCCGCCTCGAGTTTTCATACGAGCTCTAAAACCAAATTTTCTATTTCTTTTTACTTTACTGGGTTGATATGTCCTTTTCATGAACACGTCTCCTTATTATGTCGAGAAACGCATGTTAATAACGTTCTCGGAATTTTCTAAACAGGTTAGATAGATTACCATTTTTTAATACATTATGTCAAGTGTTACAACCTATTTTTTTTATTTTTCCTTCACAATAAAAAGAAAATCTTTAAATTCTATATCCGGAAATTCTTTTTTTAAAGCAAAAAGAATCTTTTTTTTATGAATTTGCAAAAGTTGAATCCATCCTGAATGATCTGTTTCAATATATACGCATCCATTTTTTATTTCTTTTATTTCACTGTGAGCTGCCATTTTTTCACCATCTCTTGGTATGCTCTTTAAAACTTTTATCCACCCATTATCTAACTTTGAATATGTTTCCATTTTGCCATTAAGAAAATTAGAAAAAAATGATTCTAAAATTTGGGAAGTAGATTTTATATCTTCATCATATTTCACTTGCTATCCCCTCATTTACAGAATACACCAAAGTTTTTTCTCTCTTATATTTTTCATATGGTTCACCAGGTAAAAAAGTGCAAAAAAGTTGATTATATTCCGGTAAGATGGATGTAATAATTTCTCTTTTTTTTGGATCTAATTCTAAAAGTACATCATCCATCAATAAAACAGGTTTTTTATTTGTAAGTTCAGTATAGTGTACTGCCTGGCAAACTCTTAACAAAATTGCAGATAATCTACATTGTCCTGTAGAGGCGGTAGGAACAAAATTTTTATTATCACAAATAAATCTAATTTTATCTCTATGGGGTCCTGAAAGTGTTGTTTTCATAATTTTATCAGCTTTTCTTTTGTCTTCTAAAATTTCTAATACTTCTTCAGTTTTTTTATTGTCCCATTGAGATTCATATAAAAGTTTTACGTTTTTTATTCCTGTTACTTTTTCATAAAAAGGAGTAAATATTCTGTTAAATTGATATATGGCTTCTTTTCGTTTTCTTACAATTTCTCTACCTTCTCTAATAAGACCCACATCAAAAGCTTCTAATGTTTCATATTGTTCAGTTTTTAAAATTGCATTTCGATTTTTTAATATTTTTTTATATCGCCTAAGAGTATCAATATATAAAACATCATACATCGATAAAGATTGATCAATAAAAAATCTTTTTCTTTCAGGGTCTCCAATAACAAAATCTAAATCACTATGAGAAAAAAGAACACAAGGTATAGTATTTATTAAGTCTTTTCTGTCCTTGAGAGTTTTTCCATTTTTTAAAATCTTTTTTTTATTATTTGTGTATTGAACAGTAACTAATTCTCCTTTTTCGTTATCACTTTCAAAAAGAGCTTTTATAGAAAAAGCTTCTGTTCCTTCTGTTATAATTTCTGATTCTCTTTTTGTTCTAAATGAAGAACCATAGGCAGATAAATATAAACTTTCTAAAAAATTTGTTTTTCCTTGTCCATTTTCTCCTACAAAAAAAACTTCTTTTGCTGATAAATCAACAGATGTATTTTCTAAGTTTCGAAAATTTACAAGAGAAATATATACAAATGGCACTTTGCCTTACTCCATTTGCATTGGCATAACAATGTGGAAAAAGTCTGCTTCAGGTTCAGGCTTAATTGTTATTGCTTTCATTGATTCAGTAAATTCAAAATTTAAATATTCTGTATTAATAATTTTTAATGGTTCTTCTACATACATGCAGTTTAAAGCCATTGTCATTTCATCACCAACATATCTACAAGGTAATTCTTCTTTTGCATTTCCTATTTCAATTTCTTGAGAACTTATAGAAAGTGTACCATCTGAAAGTGAAAAATAAATTCTTCCCGATTTTTTTTCAACAAGAAGTCCAACACGTTTTAATGCTTCTGTTAAATCTTTTCTGTTTATTTGAAATTTCTTTTCTTGTGTTTCAGGAATAACTCTTTTATAATTAGGGAATTGTCCATCAATCAAAACAGAACTAAAATTATAGTTTCCAAATTTTAAATAAATATTACTTTTATTTATAGCTAAAGAAATATTTCCTTCAGAAGATGCTCTTTTTAAAATAAGACTTAAAATTTTTGGTGGAACAATGCATGATTCAAAAGTTATATCTGAAAAAATAGGTTTTGATATATAAGATAATCTTCTACCATCAGTTGCAACCATAACAAAACTATCTTCTTGTTTTTCAAAATATACACCATTCATAAAGAATCTTGTTTCATCATCAGATACAGCAAAAATAGTTTGTGTAATCATTTCTTTAAAATCTTTTGCTGCAAAATCAAACCATTGCATAGAATCTTCTGTAGAAAATTCAGGAAATTTATCACTTGCCATACTTTTTAATTGAAAGCGCACTTTTTTTGTTATTGGTTTAATTATTACATCATTATCTTTATGTAAAAACTCAACATTTCCTGAAGGCAATGAATTTAATATATTAATAAATTTGTCACAGAAAATAGTTGTTGTTCCTGTTTCTTCAACCTCTACAGGTATTTTAGTTTCAAAG
>CAYJJW010000040.1:0-12389 GCA_964370555.1 uncultured Treponemataceae bacterium
CAAGCTATTTTACAAGGGTGTTGCACTTAATCTGACAATGTGCAATTATTAATTGCCTAATCCACATTTGTTTTCAAAACCGCTAAGAATGCGCTTTGTGGAAGTTCTACGTCTCCAATCATTTTCATGCGCTTTTTACCTTCTTTTTGCTTTTCAAGAAGTTTACGCTTACGAGTAACATCCCCACCATAACATTTAGCCAAAACGTCTTTTCGAAGTGCATTAACGGTTTCTCGGGCAATAACGTTACTTCCAATAGCACCTTGAATAGCAATCTTAAATTGTTGTTTAGTAATTTCTTCTTTAAGTTGTGAACAAACGTGTCTTGCATGATCGTATGCATTTCCACGAAATGAAAGTTGTGCCAAGGCATCAACTCCCTTACCGTTAATTAAAATATCAATTTTAACAAGATCTGTGTCCCTGTATCCAATTAGCTCATAATCAAATGATGCGTACCCTCGTGTACAACTTTTAAGCCTATCATAAAAATCAAACAACACTTCTGCAAGTGGCATTTCATAAATAATTTCTACTCGTTTTTCATCTAAGTACTGCATGTTAACCTGTATACCACGTTTTTCAGTGCAAAGCTGCATAATAGGCCCTAAGTAGGTTGCAGGTGTTATAATTGCAGCCTTAATGTAAGGCTCTTCTGCTTGAGCAATTTTTCCACCATCTGGGTAATCTGCAGGGTTATCAATATATTTTTTTTCACCATTATTAAGTGTAACATGGTATCTTACAGAAGGAGCGGTAAAAATAACCGACTGTCCAAAGTCGCGCTCTAAGCGTTCTTGCACAACTTCTAAGTGTAGAAGTCCTAAAAATCCACATCTAAAACCGTGCCCAAGAGCCAAAGAAGAGTCTTTTTCAAACACTAAACTTGCATCGTTAAGTTTTAGTTTATCCATACTGTCGCGAAGTTCTTCGTAGTCGTTTGTGTCTACAGGATAGATTGATGAGAAAACAACAGGCTTTACTTCTTTAAACCCTGCCAGTGGCTCTTCTGCAGGATTATCAGCCATAGTAATGGTGTCACCTACTTTTACGTCGGCTACGGTTTTAATACCTGCAATAATGTATCCTACATCGCCTTCTTCCAAAACAGCCTTTTCTTCTAATTTTAACTTAAAAATACCTACTGTTTCAACCTTGTATTCAGTACCAGTTGCCATGTAGCGTATAGTTTGCCCAGGTTTAATAGAACCAGCAAAAACACGAATGTGCACAACAACACCACGATATGGGTCATAGTGACAGTCAAAAATAAGAGCCTTTGTTTTCCCAGACTCATCATGAGTCGGACAAGGGATTCTCTCTACAATTGCTTCAAAAAGCTCATCAATACCTTCTCCAGTCTTTGCAGAGCATAAAATAGCTCCTTCTGGATCTAAGCCTAAATCGTGTTCTATTTGTTTTTTTGCAGACGGAATATCAGCTGCGGGAAGATCAATTTTATTAATAACGGGAACCATTTCAAGGTCGTGTTCTAATGCTAAATACATATTAGAAAGAGTTTGCGACTCTACCCCTTGGGCAGCATCAACAAGTAATAATGCTCCTTCACAAGAAGCTATGGCTCGAGAAACCTCATAGGAAAAGTCTACGTGCCCAGGGGTATCAACAAAGTTTAGCTCGTACGTGTTACCATCTTTTGCCGTATACGGAATAGTTACCGCTTGGCTTTTTATAGTAATCCCACGTTCCCTTTCAATATCCATGCTGTCTAAGATTTGATTTTGAAATTGTCTATCATCAACAATGCGTGCTTTTTGAATAAGGCGGTCAGAAAGAGTTGACTTTCCGTGATCAATGTGGGCAACAATACAAAAGTTGCGTTTTAATTTTAAGTCTTTCATTAGGCACTATTTTATAGGAAAAAGCCGTAATTGTCTATATGCTTGTTGCATTTTTGATAGTATGTTGTTACCGTAAAAGACGCTCATTTCAAGCTTCGCTAACGCTCATCCTCCTCACCTGCTTTATGCAGGTTGTGGTGGACGCTTACGCGGCTCTACAATCGCATACTATAATTTGAAAAGACATTTTAAAAAATAAAGGGACTATCTAAGGCTGCTCCAATTGAGACATTTACTTCAAAATATCCGCTTTTACGTTTTTTTGTAAATGTCTCAATAAATACCGCATCTTTATTTTCAGAAAGAACTGTTTTTCTAATTTCAACTGGGTCATGTACTGAAAAGCCTGACTCATCAGCTATACCACCCTTAACAATAGAAGCTATAGAAAATTGATTTTTATTTGCAACAGAAGATGGAATAAGTTCCATACCAAAAAGTGGGTATACCATCTTATAATTAGGCTCCCTATTATATATTTCTAAACCAGGCTGTTCGGGTCTTTCATCAAGATATACGGTAGTATATGTTTTAGTCTTATCGTCGTTATTCAGTAATTCAATAGTTACAACTGAATTAGGTGGTAAATGTATTAAAGCAAATTGTAATTCTTCAATGCTCCTAACGGCTAATCCATCTATTGCGGTTACTATACTTCCTTCCTCTATATTAGCTCTAAAGGCTGCGCTTCCAGGCATTACATAAAGTACTTCAACCCCAAGCCCAAGTTCATCGGAAGGATACTCTTTTATCGTTTTACCCAAAGCACCAATCCAAGAATGATTCACTTCACCTTCTGAGTATAAACGTAAAAGAATTGCCTGTAAATATTCTACGGGAATAGCAAAGTTCAACCCTTGTTGGCTTGCAAGACCAGCAAAAACAATACCTTGAACTTCACCATCAGTATTAATTAATGGGCCACCTGAATTTCCTGAGTTTACCGCAGCATCTATTTGCATAACAGCGGCAGTAGACAATAATTGTCTGTCAAATGCTGAAATAATTCCAGAAGTAATAGTATTTTCAAGCCCTAAAGGAGACCCAATTGCATATATTTGATTTCCAACAGTTAAGTTCTGTGATGACCCCAATGAATATACATAGGGAGGAGTTATTTCAGTTTTTAATAGTGCTAGGTCAAGTGTTTTATCCCAACCTACAACCTTTGCAGGAATCCTTGTTTCTGAATCGTTCGATAATTTAATGTATAGCCTTGAGTAGCCTTCATACTCAGGGTCAACAAGCTCAGATATTACATGATGATTAGTAATTATATAACCCCGCTCATCAATAAAAAATCCTGAACCAAGATTCCTATTTGGATACCCTAGACCTCTTTCAACTTTTACCCCTAAGTCAACCCAAACAGTAACAACACCGGTAATAAAAGTAGAAATACTATTTGTGTTTTCATTTTCTTTAATTGTCTGTAAGTCAGAAGAAAAATCTACCAAAACTAAATTTTCATACTCTCTTTTTGCTTGCTCAAGTTTATCTACTAAACTACTATCAAATGTTTTTTTAATTTCGTTTAAAACTGAAGAGTTAACAGTAAGCAAAGATTGTCCTAAACGCAAAGACTCATCCCAAACATTGTTTTCAATAGACTCATTAAACAATGTTATAACAGCATCTACGCAATTATTATATAATTCTGCTACTTTTTGATTATTTGTTTCTTCATATAAAATATGAGAAAGCCAAAGAGAATACACTGCATCCTCTTCTATGTTTCCCAATATCATTGCAATTTCATTGTCTAAAATTTCTTCATCGGTATAGTCTGGCTTTTCATATTCCACAGACCCTGTAGATTGACAAGAAATAAAAATACATAAAAATAAAAAGAGTGGTATTACCTTACTCATAGAAAACTTCGCCAAAATACATCTCCCCACTTTTTATACCAACAATTCTCATAAACTGTTCTTTTTCGCTATCCCATAACAAATCGGTAACCATAAGAGCAATGGCTGAGTTTTGCAACGAAAGTTCAGTTATTATCTTTTCGGCATGCATACTTCCGGCGTTTTCTCCTATCCAAAAAAAGTCGACATTACTATCCATAACGACATTCTTTTCACCTGCAAGAATAGGTATACCACTTTCAATAAGCACCGATTTTATTTCTTTCGTTAATGGATGAACATATACTACTTCTTGACTGTTATTTTCTTCAGTTTCAATATATTGTACATCCCAATTTCCATCACTATTACTATCCCAAAAGGCACGTTTTTGATTACTAAAGTATTCTTCGCTAAAATCATCAAAACCATCATTATTAACGTCAACTAGAACTTTTTGAATAAACTGTCCTTTTGCTAAGTGTTCAAATCCAAAAACTTCTTGTTCTAACTTCTTTGAATCAAAACCTTCCACATCACTTTGCCCATACAACTCAATAACCTCATAACTTCCGTTTCTATCCTTATCAATATTTCTTGAAATAGGAATTCCATTTAGAAAGTATGCATAGGCATACGGCATTTCATTATCGGTAAACACAGCACTCTTTGCTGTTCCATCTAAAACAGTAAGTCTACTCCTACTATTTTCATATTCATTTGTTTTATAATCAATTAAATATGATGCATTAAATAATTCCATCGTGCTAACATTTTGATGTTCTAGCACTAAAGGAGTATAAAACGTTAAGCTTAAATTATTCTGAAAAACATCTGCTACGCTAAACTCAATTACCGGCAGTGACAATGCATTACTTACAAGGTAATATGTGTATGCATCCATACTTTTAGAATTGTCAATTACATTTTTTACATATGGCCATGCTCCATATTCAACAAACATTTTTTCTTCAAAAAACTCAATAGTTTTTGGCTCTCCATAGTCATTTGTCATTTCCCATGATAAAAGCCCATCTTGATTTTCATCATATTGTATCAAAGAAGGACGACCTTTTTCATACTGAACGCTAAGGCATGGTGTACGGTCTCCATCAAAATCAAAATACACTATTCCGTTATAGTTTGTAAAATAATCTTGTGCTCTTTCTATTACATCTTCATCAGTTAGCATCGACATAAAATGTATAAGCGTAGAATAATCAAGTTCATCTATAAAATTAAGCATATAATCAAATGCGTCGTTTTCCTGTATTAATCCCTCTGTAAGTGCATGAATGGCATATAAGGGATGTTTTTCACCTTGAATGTTCCAAGCCTTCAAAAGTCTATTTTTTTCTTCACTATCTTGCTCAAAAATGGCGGAGTATAACAATAACAGTGGATTATCGCGCGAAAACTGTTCACTTCTTTCATTAAAAAATATACTTAACTCATCTATAAGAGGATAATTTTGATACTCTTGTGTATAAAATAATTCATCAAAACGCCTGTCATAAGGGTATTGATTTGCACCCTCAAATACAAAGTTTCTTGCATTTTCAAAATCTTTTAAAGCATAGTACGCACTGGCTTTTATAAGTATAGCATCTGAATTATTAAGATATGCATTTGTATCAAGTAATGTGAGTGCATCTTGAGCTCTTTTAGTCAGTACATACATACGAGCTAATAATAACTGAGCCGAATCTTCAGTATACTGATACCACAGTACGTTTTTATCTAAACTTGCTTCTAAGGGTTTTATTATGCTATACGGCAATGCTCCGCTTTCAAAAAGACTTATCGCTTGAATATAGTATAAATCTGCTATCGAAGAGTCATAGATTAATGCAGTAGTTGAAAGAGCATGAGCTGCATCCCAGTTTTGCTCAATCAACTTATTTTTTGCACCTTCTAAAAAGGTAAGTGCCGTAGCATGGAAGGTAGAAGGATTATGTCTTTCTTGTCTGTTTGTTTCTTCATAACTATCTTGACCAAAACAGAAACCTAAATGTATGATACACAATGACAAACATGCAAGTTTTTTCATTACTTCCTCCTTAGTCTTTCATATTGCTTTAATCATCTTCTTTTAGATGAATATGAGGACCTTCAATACCTGTTCCAGATTCTTGCTCATTTTCATTCATTATTTCAATTGGCTCAAAACCAAGCATTTCACGAATTTCGCTATCACTCAATGTTTCTTTTTCAATTAAAGCCTTAGTTAAAGTATCAAGTTTTTTACGATTTTTTGTTAAAATACCTTTACAATTTTCTAAGGCTTCATCGATTATTTTTTTAACCGCTTCATCAATTTTTTTAGCGCTTTCTTCAGAATACCCTTTGCGTCGTTCAATTTCTTTAGCCATAAAAATAGGCTCATCTTCTTGCCCAAATGACATGGTTCCAATGTCTTCCGACATACCCCACTCGCATACCATACGACGAGCAATATCGGTTGCCCTTTGTATGTCATTTTGGGTTCCAGTTGTTGTATCGCCATACACTATAGATTCTGCAGCATAACCACCAAACATTATAACCAATTGGTCTTTTAGCCAGCTTTTTGTATGAGAATAAGAATCTTCTTTCGGTAAGCCCATGGTTAACCCTAAAGCTCTACCTCTTGGAATAATAGTTACCTTATGTAAAGGTGATGCATTTTTTAGATAGTAATACGGAAGCGCATGCCCTGCTTCGTGACACGCTGTCATAGCCTTTTCTTTTTCAGGCATAACCATGCTTTCTCGTGCAACACCCATTAATTGCTTGTCGCGAGCTTCTTCCATTTCTTCTAACGTAACTTTCTTTTTGTTTTTTCTTGCAGCAAAAAGTGCTGATTCATTTATCATATTTGCAAGCTCAGCCCCACTCATTCCGGGAGTAGCACGAGCAATTTTATTCAAATTTACATCAGGACTAAGTTTTATCTTTTTTGCATGAACTTTTAATATAGCTTCTCTTTCTTTTATGTCCGGAAGCACAACGCTCACTTGTCTATCAAATCGTCCTGGGCGCAATAAAGCTGGATCTAAAACATCGGGGCGGTTTGTTGCGGCAAGAATTATTATACCGTCTTTGTTTTCAAAACCATCCATTTCAACAAGCATTTGGTTTAATGTTTGTTCTCTCTCGTCATGGCCGCCACCAAAACCGGCACCTCTCGCGCGTCCTACTGCATCAATTTCATCAATAAAAATAATTGCAGGTGCCATTTTTCGCCCCTGTTCAAAAAGGTCACGCACACGACTAGCACCAACACCAACAAACATTTCTACAAAGTCACTTCCTGAAATATGTAAAAATGCAACCTCCGCTTCACCTGCTACAGCTCTAGCTAAAAGAGTTTTACCAGTTCCTGGGTTTCCCACCAATAAAACACCGGTTGGAATTTTTGCTCCAATAGCTTCATATTTTTTTGGATTTTTTAAAAAGTCAACAATTTCTGCAAGTTCGCGTTTTGCTTCTTCTTGCCCTGCAACATCACCAAAAGTTACTTTTTCCTTTTTATTTGCATCAAAAACCTTAGCTCTACTTTTTCCAAATTGCATTCCTTTGTTATTTTGCATTGATGTTTGTCGTAAAAACATAAATACAAATAATAGCATAAGTATTAATGGCAAAAAGTTTAAAACGCTATCCAGTATTCCGGGAGATGATACTCTACCGGTTAAATCTACACCTTTTTCTTCCAGTAAAGGAATAAGGGCATTATCATTATACGGAATAACTGTTTGAAAAAAAGAATCTTGTCCATTAGTTGAGCGCATTTTTCCTAAAATCTTTTGTTGGTCGGTTATTTGAACTTCTGTAACTTGGTTTTGCTCAACAGCATTTATAAAGCCAGAATATGATATTTGTGGGTACGATGCACTTTGTCTGTTTAATATCATAAATAATACTAAAAATCCTATCATTAGTATAAACAAAGTCATTCCAAAGCGTCCACCAGAAGGTTGTTGATTTTGTGGATTTTCATTTTTTCTTGAAAGCTTCACTTTTTCATTTATTTTTTGATTTTGTGAAAACTTTTTATTGTTACTCATCAGTCATTCCTTGTAAACCAAACAGAAACTTGTTCTTGTTCAGCTTTATTTTGTTTAACATACCAATTTTTATACCCATACGGTAGCCCTAAAATACACTTAAGACTTCCTTCTGATTCAATAATAGGTACAATAGTTCGATGACGAATATCTACCCGCCATTCAGAAAATATTTTTTTTACAGATTTGTGAGTTCCTTGTGCACTAAGAATTGTGTCACCAGAAATTTTACTCCGAATCCTCATGGGTAAACAAAATGCACCCACGTAATAATGTCCTCTTTCAGTATCGGCAGAAGTTACGCATTTCTCCACTGCAGGCTTTACATCAAATGTACCAAATTCAGTTTTATATCCACCTAAAGCATTTATAAGAATATCAAAGTTAGGTTGCGCTGCTTGTATCTTTCGAATAATGATATAATTATTTTTATGATAAATTTCTAGACCTAAACCTTCTGCCCTTTTACGTCCTTCTGCAGCACACCGTATTATATCATATGGAATTTTTCCATCAAATCCGGCCAATTCAATTCCTTCATATAGTAATCGTACTCTAACCGGAAAACCTTGTGAAAGAAAATCGCTTACTTTCATTCTAACATCTTCTTTAACTGTCCATGAAATTTTTGATGCAAGATTCTCAATAAATAATGCTTCTTGCAAAGCCTTTTCAGAGCCATTTAAAATACCAGTATCCCAGCCCGTAAAGTATTCTTGTAAAACCGGTATCAGTTTGTGTCGAATCTTATTTCTAAAATAGGTTATCTCGGCATTGGTACTATCTTCCCTAAATGGCACATCAAAAAGATGTGCATAGTCTTCTATATTTTTTCTTGAAACAGAAAGTAAGGGGCGAAATAAATAAAGATTCTGTTGTGATTTTCCACTGCTATCTAGAGATGGATATTTTGAACACTGTCGAATACCACTACTTGCAAAGCCTGATATTCCGGCACTTGCACCTTGTAAAAAATGCTGAAGAAGTGTTTCAAGTTGGTCATCTTTATTGTGAGCAAAAAACACAACATCTGCTTGTATGCTTTTTGCATACTTTTCAATTGTGGTATAACGCTCAAAACGTGCTGCCTCTTCAATGCCTCGCCCTCTTTGCATTTGAAGTTTTTCAATTTTTTTTGGCTCAATAGTAATTATTTTACAAGGTAAGTCTAAAAAGGTAGTGCAATAATTATACACTAAGTCTGCATCTTTTTTTGATTCATCAAAATCTCTTATATTATGATTAACGGTTACTACACTAAGAGAAAAATTAAAAGACTGTAATAATGAGTGTAGACTGTGTAGCATTACTTGAGAATCTACACCACCGGAAACAGCAAGTAGTATTTTGAATTCTTTAGAAGATTTTTTAGAAACAAAATCCTTCACCGGACTTTTTGATGAATAGAAAAAAAAAGCAAGATTCTTTTTTACTGATCGTAAAAGAACGTTTTCTTTTTTTACATTAAAAGTTTGTGAAGGATTTTTTGATGCACAACCTTGAGAAATGTTTCCCAAGGTTTTAAGATTTTCTCTAACCAAAAGAATTAACGCATTGGGCGAACAGTTGCTACAACAGCATCAGGATTAGATAATACTGTTATAGATTTCTCAAAAGGAAGATCTTTAATACAGATATTTTCATTTAAGCCAAGATTTGAAACATCTGCTGTAATTCTGATAGGTAAATCAGCAGGCAAACATTTAATTTCAACTTTTGAAGCACCTTTTTCAAAAACACCACCATCACGTACACCAACAGGGTTTCCTGATGTAAGAATTTTCATTGTTGCAACAAGAGGTTTGTCTTCATCAATTACATGAAAGTCAACGTGAATATTCTTGTCAATGATAATGTTATAATCAGTTGCTTTAATAAAAGCAAGAGAACCTTTTCCGCCGTCTACCACAAGTGAAATTAAAGTAGTAGGTGTTGCTTGTTTCCAAACCTTAAAGAATTCAGATTCATTGATTTCAAGCATTCCTGATTCACCTTTTGAATTGTACATAACAGCAGGAAGTTGTCCTACTTCACGTAAACGTCGTGCAACACCTTTTCCTGATTGTGTTCTAGTTTTAGCATTAATTACTAGTCTTTCCATAATTTACTCCTATAAAAGTTAATGAGAAAAACAAAATAAGTGTGAAAAAAGGTTACAGGTGGTAAGAACTACCACCTGTTTCAAAACTGTACAGAAGTACAAAAGTGTTTTTTCCCCATCGTTCATCACGCCAGAGTTTTTCTTAGCTGAGTCGGCAGGATTCGAACCTGCGGAATGCCGATACCAAAAACCGGTGGCTTACCACTTGCCGACGACTCAATATTATTCTCGTACCTTTAAGTATGGCTTCTCTTAAAAGCATATAAGTAAAAGCACGATATAATCAATGTTAAGCAAAGAACCTTATTACGTTCTATTCATCCATTGGGGTTGTCCCCAATTCGACGTTGCCTGCCTCATACTCTGCGAGTATTCGGTCTTGTAATTCATTTCTAAACTCAGGAGTAATAGGATGAGCTACATCTTTATAATCCCCTGTGCTTGTCTTGCGACTAGGCATCGCTATGAAAAGCCCTGTTTTACCTTCAATAATTTTTACATTGTGTACTACAAAACAATCATCAAATGTGACAGTAACATACGCTTTTAATTTACCATCTGCGACCATTTGCCTAATGCGAATTTCGGTAATTTGCATACTCACACCTCATACAGCTTAAGTTTTACGAGTCATTGTGTAGAATAATAACACAATATGTCGAATACACTGACAATATAAACCGTCAATGTTTTTTAGAATAAGCACGTGCTAAAACACATGTCCATCCTACGCTTAATGTTGTGTAGGCCTTCTTCGCTTCCCCTTCACTATTAAAAACACCGTAAACTGCAGCTCCAGATCCACTCAATTGTGAATACGTTGCCCCACTTTTGTTTAACGCTTCTAATGCCTTACCAATCAATGGATACTGTTTTACAAGTAAATCAGTAAAGCTGTTTATAAAAACCCAATTAGAAACTGGCTTTCTATACACATCCTCTATTTCAGCCAAAGTTAAACATTGCGGTGTTTTAACATCCTCATAATACTCATCAAAACACTTAAAAGCTACTTTTGTTGAGCTATGAACATTCGGCATAATGACTACGAAATACAAATCATCTCGCGACTCAATTTGTCGAATAATTTCACCCCGACCAGAAACAATCGAAGTTCCACCGTTAATAAAAAATGGTACATCACTGCCCACTTTTAGAGCTATTTGTAATTTTTCCTCGGTACTTAATTTTGTTTCAAATAAAGTATCTAAGGCCTTAATTAAATAAGCTCCGTTAGAAGATCCACCTCCGAGTCCCGCACCGGAAAAAATCCGTTTCGTTAACTCAACATGTATACCTTCTGTTATGCCAGTATGTGCACAAAATTCTTTGTACGCAACAGTCAGTGTATTATCAGACGGTAAATTTATTAATAAAGTTTTTATGACACAACCGACTTTTTCAGTAGTACGTGTTACAATTAGATCATCAAAAAAATCAATCGCTTGAAATATACTTTCAATATCATGGTATCCATCGTCTCGTTTAGGATGAACCCTTAAATGCAGATTCAACTTAGCAGGCGATTGAACAACCACTTTATTTAGCATGAATACATTATACAAAAAATAAAACTTTTGTCAAAGGGTTTTAGCATTTTTTATTAAAAATATTTTTATTTTTTTTAATAAATTCGGTTGACAGAAAGTAAATATACGATTATTCTTTAATTATATAAAACAGTTTTCAAAGGAAGTGTACAATGATTGCTCAAAAAGAAAAATCAAAAAATAATTTAAATGACGCCCTCTTCTTTTCATCTTCATATGATGATGACGATTTTGACGATTATGATGATGACGATTTTTTAGATGACGACTTTAACAACCTCGATGATTTTGACCAAGAAGATGATGATGATTTTGACTTCGAGGACGATGACTTTGAATATGATGAATATTCATAATTTTTTTTAAGAAATATAATGTACACAACTAATATCTCAACATAAAAAAAGGTTGCCACAACTCAGTAGCAACCTTTTCTATGCTTATAGCAATCTTTCTCCACCATGCCAAAGTTTTTCTAAATCATAAAACATTCGAGCATCTGCAGATAATAAATGAACTACAACAACTCCTAAATCAATTAAATTCCAATCATCACCTGAAGCAATTTTTTTATTAGGAACGTGTATTTCAAGTTCATTTTCTTTTGCATAATCTTTAACTTGTTTATACAAACCTTTCCAATGTGAGCTACTATTAACTGTTGTAAGAACAAAATAATCTGTCCATGAATTTAGCTTAGATACATCTAAAACCATTGTATCAAGTCCTTTATAATCAGTTAATAAATTTGCTATTTCGATTGCTTTTTCTGCATTTGTTTTCATACTTACTCCTATAAAAAATCAAGTAAAAAAACATCAGTTTTTGCACCTTGATTTTTTTCAAGACGTTTTGCAAAGCTAAACGTCATAATATACTGAGTTTGCTATGCAAACTCTAAAATGAATGGAGAGGTGCCATCTTCGCCTCGACATTCATTACTTCTCCTATACTATAAAAATATATTTCTATTGGCA
>CAYJJW010000040.1:12399-15800 GCA_964370555.1 uncultured Treponemataceae bacterium
ATTGGCATGAGCATGTGCCAAAAATCTCCTAATCTAAACATTCGTACCATGGACTCATTTAACCCGCTTGCTTTGCTACTTAGAGCAGGGAGCGTATGCGAGCTATGCCATTTTTAACGGACATACCTACCATCAAAATCTGAGCCTAAAACTATTGTATAGTCAACCAAGCGATTATTTTCAGAAACTGTAGTATCAAGTTCACCTCGAACTACATTCTCACAGTCAATAAAATCCCCCAAAGCTTTCGCCACTTCTTCGTTTCCTATATGATCAATAATATGTGTTACCTCATGATTATCACGATCGGCATTTATTACACTAACAACATCATATCCAGTACTACGCAATAAACTTGAAGTATTTCGAGCCAAACCTTGTATATTTGTTCCATTTTGAATTTCAAGTGAATAAACGCGGCTAAATGTTGTTTCAGAAACAAGAGCTGAAACCCGCTGACTCACAACATCCTTTATAAGTTGTCCATTATTATGAGGGAAAAGCAATACTTCACCATCTACAACTCTCTCAGAACCTGTAATTACCTGAGGGAATAGTCGTTCAGCATCTACTTCAGAAATAGTTTCTAATAGATTATAAAAATCATCAGAACCAATATTGGCCTTCATTCGTTTTTCATATTGTCTAAAAGAGTTTTCCTTAAAAACCTCATTGGCATTTTCACCTAAAGCTTTAAAAAAAGACACAATGGTATTTTGCATGCGATACTGTTTATCTAGTGAGTCTTCTAGTAAACCCTCGTAGGTCATATACGTAACAAGTTTATCACCATCAAGTTTTATTTGTCCCGAAGGTAATAAATAATATACCCCGTCTATTACATCGTCAATAGGAGATTGTACCGATACATCAAATCCTCCAAAAAGGTCTGCCAGTACCGAAAAATCATCCAAACTTATTTCTATCGAAAAAGGAATAGTCATATCAACAAGTTTTTCAATTTCATTTCTATAAACGTCTATGCCTTTTTCTTTATACACAGCATCAATTCTATCTACACGCCCTAGACTTGAATAGATACCACCTGAATTACCTAAAATATCTATTAAAGCACCACGTTTAGACACAGGATAGTATGTTAAAATTGTTGTAGACATAGCATTCCCGCCACCATCTTCAACAACTAAGAGCAACTTTATTATTTGGTCATTCTTTAATACTTCTTCTACAAGGTTAGTATTTAAAGCGAAAAATATTGTAAAAAACATTGCACTCAGTATAAGAACAATCAAAACAATGAAAATTACGTGTCGTCCGGGTGATAACGTTTTTTTTGACATAATAACAAACTCCGCTTATGCAAGCTAAGGAATACCTTTACTATAAATCCTTTTCAAAAATCCACAATGCTTCAGGAAAAACTTCATCTTTTTTCTTGCGCCTAACTGAAATTATTTCTTTTAACACCGTTTCTAATAGTTTATCTAAATCTAATTTTAGCAGATTTTTCATTTTTGAAGAAGTCATATAAGCCCTTCCTGGTTCAATTTTATCTGCAATACATACAATTTTTGCTATATTCCCCATACCATTTTTTCCAAAGGTATGAAAGGCAACCGCCTCAAGTACATCTTTGTTTTCAATATTAAATCTTTTTTGAAGAACTCTAGCACCTACCCTACCATGAAGCAAAGAAGGCTTTTTTACTTCTGTCTCTGAAAGCCATCCCCCTTCTTCTATGGCAATTTCTTCCAAAAGCGTTCTGTCCATTTCTTTACAGATATCATGCCCAAGCCCTGCTAAAAAACCAACTTTTTCATCTTCTCCAAAGTGCAGACATAAATCTTTTGCTGTTTTAGCAACCCTCATAGAATGCTCATATCGTTGAGGAGACAAACTAGAAAGGGCATACAATCTTACACTTTCGAGTACATTATCATCTATCTCATTGTTAACTGTTGTTTGCGGTATATAATTTTTTTGCTTGAATATACTCATAAACGCCCTCATCAACATGTTCTTTCCAATTTTCTCCATGCTTAATTTTTCTGCGAATTTCTTGAGATGAAATATCAAGAAGTGCATTTTTCATTTTTGTATACGTATATGAAAAATCACTGTATTCTACTGTACAACTTCTAGATGCCAACAATACATCGGTCATCTCTGTAAGCTCTTGCACATCTTTCCATAAGTGAAAACCTTTAACCAAGTCAGCACCTATGATAAGCCCTATTTTATTATCAATAGAGCCATTATATTTTTTATAAAGATACTTTACAGTATCTATTGTATAGGATGTTCCTTTTCTTTCAATCTCACATGTTTCAAAACCCAATAAAGGATTATCTTCTATGGCTAGTGCAAGCATATTGCATCTATCTTCATCCGTAGCACCTTTAGCTAGTGTTTTATGTGGTGGATTACATGCAGGAACAAAAATTACTTTAGTATAACCAAACTCATTAACGGCTTGATTAGCAAGCGCTACATGACCTAGGTGAACCGGATTAAAAGATCCTCCAAGTATTGCTAATTTCATTATTCACTACCGGGATATTGAACCTGCTCATCGTCTTCATCAGTATAGACAGAACGAGCTAGTAAAAAATCACTTTTTACTTGAACAACTTCTTGATCGTTTCCAATTTTACCTGATTTACGAACTCCGTTTTCAACTAGAGTTATAAGTGCTGCCTTTACCTTTTCTAATCCCTCTTTAGAGTGAACAGACATAGGCAAACATACTATATCTTTATACTTTGTAGCTAATTCTGCCGCTCTAACTGCAGCTCCTTCTACATCAATTTTATTACAAAGAATAATACTTGGCTTGTTTACTATTGGTTTAGAAAACAAAGAAAGTTCTTCTCTCAGTTTTTCATATGCATCAAGATAATTATCATCTGAACAGTCTATTAAAAACGCTAAACCTTGTGTTCTTGAAATATGTTTTAAAAATCGAATACCAAGTCCTGCTCCATCACTTGCCCCTTCAATAATCCCGGGAATATCAGCAATTACAAAAGAGTCTTCGTCGCTTACATGTAATACACCGAGATTTGGTATTTTAGTTGTAAAGGGATACGGTGCTATTTTAGGCCTGGCATTTGTTAAAAAATCTAATAATGATGACTTACCGGCATTAGGAAAACCAACCAAGCCAATGTCTGCCATTATACTAAGCTCTATTCTAAGCTTTTTAGTTTCACCCTCTCCACCAGGATTTGCACGTCTTGGTGCTTGCGTAACAGAAGTTTTAAAATGCACATTTCCCCAACCGCCATTTCCGCCCTTGAGGTAAACAAACTCTTCATCTTCACTTTCAGTGGTAAACTCACAAACAAACACACCGGTTTCGGCATCAACTACACGCGTTCCCGGAGGTAAAAAAATAACAACATCGTCGCCATCGGCACCATAACGATTACTACCGCTAC
>CAYJJW010000041.1:0-15583 GCA_964370555.1 uncultured Treponemataceae bacterium
TCCAACAAGTGTATCTAAGACACGACGTGCCTTTTGAGCATTTAGCTTTGGTTCTTCTATTTCTGAAGGGTTTTCAACAGCTTCTTTAATTGCAGTAGGAGTTATTTCGTTAAACACAATGCGCTTAATGGTTGCATCTGTTTTTGCTTCTAATGAGCGTTTTAAATGCCAAGCAATAGCTTCCCCTTCTCGGTCATTATCACTTGCAAGTAACACTTCGGTGGATTTTTTTGCATCTTTTTGTAAATCTTTTAAAATGGGAGCACGCCCACGCACCGTAATATATTCAGGTTGAAAGTTATCGTCTATATTTACTGCCATGCGCGACTTTGGTAAATCAATCAAATGCCCCATAGAAGCTTTTACCGTATAACCGGCTCCGAGATACTTTTCTATTGTCTTTGCCTTTGCAGGAGACTCAACTATTACCAGCGTTGAGCGTTTTTTCTTTTTTGCTTTTTCTTTCGTTGCCATCGTGATTTTTCTCCTCATCAAGCAGTCTTCTTTTATCTATAAACTAAATTACGATTTTAATCAAGTAAAAAGCTACAATACTTTATTCATTTTGTCAAGTTTTTTACACTAAATTCGCGTTCTTCCATAAAAGTCATAGTATTTACAAGTGAAAGTACCTCTTTTGCATTATGAATTACAGGTGCACCATCTTGAATATATGTTGTAACACTTCTTTTTCCTTTTAGTATTTCACCAAAGAGGTCTGTTTGTGGATTCACACACGGAACATCATTTTCTCCCAATGCGCCTCTAAAAAAACATAACTCCCTATTGTGTTCAAGGGCAAAATCTGCCGTGTGCAATGCACCTGATCCTATAGGAGCTTCCATTACAAGAACAACACGGCTCAGTGCCGAAATAATTCTATTGCGCTCTACAAATTGCCAACTTTGCACAGGAGATCCCAATTGATATTCACTTATAATGCATCCTCCACTTGCTAAAATAGCAGAAGCAAGACGCTTATTACTTGTTGGTGTAATGTTATCCACACCACTTCCCAATACCGCTATAGTTTTTCCGCATAACTCGCTTCCTTGAGCCAAAAGGGCACCAATATGCGCTTGGGTATCTATACCAAAAGCAAGCCCCGATACAACAGTAATACCTGCAACAGCTATATCTTGTGCTATAGTTTTTGTATCGCTAGCATTTTGTACACTCGGTTTTCTTGTACCAACTATTGCAACACATGGATTTTGAAGAATATAAACATCACCGCGATAAAAAAGAGCATACGGTGGATCATATATTTGCCTTAACAAAAATGGATAGTCTTGTGAATCATAAAATAAAACTTGAGCACCATACGAATGCATAAGTTTAATATCAATTTCGACCATTTTCATAATATACGGAGGATTCCAAATACTTGTTTTTTGTACACGAGATGTCATAAGTGAAATATCATCAAGTGAAAGCTTTAATAAGTCATCTATAGAGGCTACCGTTGACTCAAGCAAACATTTTTCATCGAAGCGTAGAAAACTAAGCCTTGCAATAAACAGGCGTTTTAGTAAGGATTCATCGGTATAAGGGTAGCTAACACTATTTTGTTCCATCTACTTTTAGTTATAACGCACAACATTGTAGTTGTCAAGGATTAGTTTTATGGTTTTCGTAGTAATCTTATGTTCTTTTCGGGAAAAATTCTTTATGATAATCATGCAAGGCTTCGTTATCAATGTGTGTATATATTTGAGTAGTCGATAAATCGGCATGGCCAAGTAATTCTTGAACACTTCGAAGATCTGCGCCTCCGTGTAAAAGATGTGTTGCAAATGAATGTCGTAGCGTATGTACCTTTGCACTTACACCACTCATTGCTTCAAGCTCTTGAAATCTTTTCCAAACACCCTTTCTAGAAATAGGCTTTCCGGCATAGTTAACAAAAAGTTCTGTAACAACTTTTGTTCCAACAAGTTTGTACCTTCCCTCATCAAGCCATGTTTGAATATGATGTGCGGCAATGTCTCCAAAGGGAACAACACGTTCTTTATCACCTTTTCCGCGAACCCATAATAATCGCTCGTCCAAATGAACATTTTGTAATTGAATTGTGCATACTTCACTAATACGAAGCCCTGAAGAATAGACAAGTTCAAAAAGAGCTCTGTCTCGTAAGCCAAGAGGAGTGCTAGTATCAATGGTTTCTAAAAGTTTGTCAACTTGTTCTACCGATAAAACACGCGGTAAACTTCTCTTCGCTCTAGGACGTTGTAACAATAGCGCAATATTTTCTTTCCAGTAACCTTCACGCACTAAAAAAGTACCAAAAGAACGTAAAGAAGAAATATCCTTTGCAATTGTTTGTTCATCTAAAGAAGGATGTTCTTTATCTCCAGTTTTACGCCATACTAAGTATACCATAAGATCCTGTACAGTAAGCTCTGAATAATTAAGATTTTTTATACTACACCATTTAAGAAACGCATTAATTGCAAAGCTATACGTTTCTACACTGAGACGTCCTTTTCTTTCAACAGAAACCAAGTCGTCTTCATACTGAGAAAGAATTATTTTTGAAGAGGGCGCCTTAGTCGCCATGCCTTAATCCGAGTCTAAATTAATGCGATTAGAACGAACACAAGCAGGAACTTCTAAACCTGTTTTATTCTTAAACAAACTCTCATCATAATAGCTAGGAGTTGTCCGTGCAGGTTTTTCCTCTGTTTCTTCTTTTACTTCAGAAGTACGTGTAAATCCTGTAAACTGTGACGGTACTTTATCTTCTGACAAAGAAGAAGATAAGGTTGGTTTTGAACCTTTACCAATATGCTCCCATTGTTTTATAGACATAAAATTGCCGTCTGATTCTTCTGCTCTCGTTGAATCTGGATGAAGTATTTCACCTTCTGATACAGCAGAATCATCTTGAGGAAATTCTGTTGCAATAACGGTTACGGTTACATCCTCGCCTAATCGAGAATCGATTGCTTGTCCATATATAAGTCGAACATTAGGATCGGCAGTATCTTTAATAGTATTAACGATATCGTTTGTTTCAAAAATTGAAAGAGATTCTCCACATACAATATATACAAGAATATTTTTTGCACCATCAATATGGCAGTCTTCAAGCAAAGGATTATTTATTGCAGCAGTAGCTGCATCGAGCGCTCTGTTTTCTCCACTTCCGGTACCGACACCTAAAATTGCATCACCCTTACCTTCCATAGTTGTTTTAACATCTGCAAAGTCAATATTTACATCAGCATGATTTGTAATTAAATCAGAAATACCTTGAACACCTTTTCTTAAAACATCATCAGCAACCAAATATGCTTCTTTTACCGGAGTTTTTTTATCAACAATGGCTAATAGATTTTGATTAGGTATAACAATAAGGGTATCTACTTCTGCATGAAGTTTTCTGATTCCTTCTTCAGCCAATGCCATTTTATGTTGACCTTCAAATAAAAAGGGTTTTGTAACAACACCTACTGTTAGAGCGCCTAAATCTTTTGCAACCTTAGCTATAACAGGTGCTGCCCCTGTTCCTGTTCCACCACCCATACCGGCAGTAACAAAAACCATGTTTGCACCATTTAAATAGTCAGATATAGCGTCTATGTCTTCTTTTGCAGCTTCTTCACCTACTTCAGGTTTACCACCTGCTCCCAAACCGCCCGTTCTTTTTGAACCAAGGCCAATTTTATTTGGTGCCTTTGAAGCTGAAAGTGCTTGTAAATCAGTGTTTGCCACAATGAACTCAACATTTTTGATACCCATTTCAATCATTCGGTTAACAGCATTAGACCCACCGCCCCCAACACCGATTACTTTTATAACCGTTGGGCTTGCGATACTTCCCTCTTGAACCAAATTTAACTTGGCATCTTCATTTGTAATTGAAAAATCCATCATGTTTTCCCACCCTCACATGTTTGATTTGTTGTTCGTCTATAAAAAAAACGTTTTGTAACCGTATGCTTGATTTTAGCATAAAAATAATTGTCACTATCTTTATAGTTTATACCAATTTCTCTGTTTTTTCAATACATTAATGTAAAAAAAAGCATTTTTCCATTAAAAAAATTCACCGAGCCAAGATTTAAAATTCTTTAAAAAACCACCTTGCAGTCCTGTTGGCCTCGACTCTGCCTCTACAGTTATTGACTTTGCTTTGTCAAGATTTTCAATTAACAAACCTATTGCTGTCGCATACTCAGGGCTTCTGTATGTCTCTACAGGGCCTCCATAGTTTGCAGGCTGGGCAATACGTACATTTGTTGTTTTAAACTCTTTTATAGCAAGCTCAACAATACCGGGAAGCAAAGCACCTCCACCTGCAAGAATTACAGAACCACTCAAGCGCTTACTCTTTACTTGTTGTGGTAATTTTTTTCGAATCATGGTAAATATTTCTTCTACCCTAGGTTGAATAATTTGACATATTTCTAAGCGAGAAATTTTCTGAGGAGGATTTCCACCTATGCCAGGAATAATAATATCTTCATCTTGAGAAACTAATCCTTCCCAACAGCATCCCGATGTTTTTTTAATTCTTTCTGCACTTTCAAATGAAATACCTCGCATAATTGAAATATCATCGGTAACGGTGCTTCCTCCAATTGGAATTGAAATAGCATGTAATGGTGTTCCTTCAGCAACAATAAGCACATCGGTTGTACCACCACCTAAATCAATTACAATAGAACCTAAGTCTTTTTCGTCTTCGCTTACAACTGCTTGGGCCGATGCAAGTGTCTTTAAAAATAACCCGTCGGCTTTATAACCTGCCCTATCAATACAGTGTAAAATATTAGTTGTAAGCGTTCTTGAAGCAGTAATTATGCACACTTCCGATTCTAAACGAACTCCAAGCATGTTCAATGGATCTTTTACGCCGCCATGCCCGTCTATAAGATACACCCTTGGAACAACATGAAGTATGTGCCTGTCTAAAGGTATATTAACTGCCTTTGAAGCTTCAATTACCCTGCCTATATCATCTGAGTTTATTTCTCTACTTCCACCATTCTTAGTTGTTACCGCTACAAATCCTTTTGATATAAGGCTTTCTATTTGTCCCCCACCAATTGAAGAAACACAATATGTTACTTCTTGGCCTGCCATCATTTCTGCAGCTTCAATTGCGATTTTTATTGAACGCATAGTTGATTCAATATTTGCAATTTGCCCATGGCGTAAGCCAGTAGAGGCAGCACTTCCTATACCGGTAATGAGTAAGTTATTATCTTCTGAAATCTCTCCGATTACGGCACGAACAAAACTTGTACCAATATCAAGTCCTACTATTATTTCACTCAAAATAAAATCCTCCCACAGATTCCTAACTATAATCCCATTTTATATGAAACAGTGCCGTAGCGCAAGTCCAACTCAGAAACATCGGGGCTAACACTTTTTACAACATCTAAAGCAACCATCATATATTTTAATGCATCTTCTGAAAAATTTCTATCCACCAATACTCGTGTTTTTGTATGTACAGGATAAATAACAAGTTCGTAATTATCATATTCTTTTGGTGTAATTAAAATTTCAGATATTACTTGAAAATAATCTATATTAGATTTTTGTATCTCAGATACTTGCTTTAATAAAGGAGCAAACTTGCTTTCAAGTCTCATGCCTTCAAAAAAAGTATCAATTTCAAAACCTGTAATTAAAGGAAGTGCCCTTTCGGTATTTGTATTACCGGCTTCAAACACTACCCCGTTTTCATCAATAAGAACTGGAATTGTACGAGAATCGATAGTGGCCAATGTTAATGCAACAGGTGTTCTTTCTTTAACGTCTACAATTATCTTATTAGGAAAACGTTTTTGCACAGAAACACTTTCAACGGCGCTATATGAAAGCAAGCGATTTGCCGCAATTGAGGTATCAAAATGTAGCCAATTTGTTCCGCATGACTGAGCAAGACTTGAACCTAATTCATTAGCATCAAGATTTTCTAAACCTGAAAATGAAACAGTACAAGCCGTTGTATTAGGAATTACCACAAAATATGCAATTGCTTCTATTCCCAATACCAATGCTAAAGTGCATACCAGTATTGCTAAAATTTTCTTTGTATTATTTTTTTGCACAGATTTTGTTTCTTGAGAATACTCCGGCATGTAATCACTTAAATCACTCAAAAAGCTTTGTTCACTCATAATCTCTCACCTCATTATTATCTTTATATCTTGATACATTTATTAACAAACCACATAAGCACAATGTTAAAAACATTGAAGAGCCACCTGCTGAAAAGAACGGTAAAGGTATTCCTGTTGCAGGTAAAGCTCCTGAAACAACTGCACAGTTTACACCCGATTGCACAACGATTATTAAAGCACAACCAAAAGCAATGATACTTCGGTATCTATTTTTACAACTATACGCGATACTAAAAGCTTTCCATGCAAAAAGGCTAAGGATAATTACATATATAATAACCCCAATAAAACCCATTCCCTCTGCCCAACCGGCAAAAACAAAGTCTGCTTGAACTTCAGGTATACCTTGAACTTTATCAACACCGGTCATACCATTTCCCAGTATTCCACCATCGCTAATTGCTTTTTTAGACATTGTTACTTGGTAGTTAACTCCATTTTTATCATAATCAGGTCGTAAAAATGCTATAAGACGGTTTACCCTGTATTCTTTTGTAAACACAAACAAAAAACTGGCAGGTAAAGCAAAAATTGCAAATATGCCAAACCATACAAGCTTTATACCCGATACAAAAAGTATAACAAATCCTGTTAACAATAAAAAAACAGCAGTTGAAAAATCGTTTTGAATAAAAACGATTATTACAAAGGAAAATATTCCAATAGCACATGGTAAAACGGTTGCCATAGCATCATTAAGCCTGTCGTGTTTTTTATCAAGAATGTTTGCTAAAAACAACACAAGCGCTATTTTTGCTACTTCAGATGGTTGAAAAGTTAGCCCTCCGGGAAGAGCAATCCATCTACTTGCCCCATTTCTTTCAATTCCAATTACAGGAAAAAACGGTAAAATACATAGCACAAAAGTTCCAATAACTATAACTGGTAAAAGTTTTCTAATGTATTCTAAATCAATCCATGCGCAAACGATTGCAAAAATAGAACTAATACCTATAAAAATCAACTGTCGTTTTACAAAGTATAAGTCATCGTCAAACATTCTATAAGCATAGTTGGCAGATGATACATATAATGTAACCAAACCTAACCCAAGTAATAAAATTATAGAAATAATAAGGGTATTATCAAATTTTGACGTAGTTTGAGGACGTTGGGCAAAAACATATGATGATTTCATTACACAACCTCCTGTTTTGCAAACATTTTTTGTATCAGTATTACAGCTCTTTCAAGCTTTATACCGCGAGACCCTTTAAAAAGCACAATGTCTGAAGCTTTAATTGATGTATTTACCTTTTCACATATATTAGCAATACTATCATCGTCAGTTTTTTGACTGTAGTACACTGTTTTTAACTTTTCTCCTGTATATGACTCATACACGCTTGAAAAATTTTCTCCAATTAGCATTACAAGTTCAAAAGATGCACTCATTATTTTTTCTAAAATTTCTGCATGTATTTCCGTACTCTTTACACCAAGTTCAAGCATATCACCTAGAACAAGAATTTTATTCCCGTTCCACTCAAGGTTTGTAAAAAAATCTAACGAAGCAGCCATAGACTCAAAACTACCGTTATAACAATCTTGAATAATTGTTGGCTCACCTTCAAGTATTTCACTTCTTCCAAAAAGTGGTTTTACAGATTCTAAACCATTTTTAATTTCGTGAGCACTTACATTAAAGTATTGACCAATTGAAATTGCAGCACAAGCATTATAGGCATTATGCTCACCTACGAGAGGAAAAGCAATGATAGTATTTTCATAGTGTATTTCACTTCCGTAAATTCCTTTAGAAGCAACACTTTTAATTCCTTGAGTTGATTTTATACCGTACGTTTTTATAGATCCTTGTACCCCATTTGAAAGAAAATCAATATAAGATTCATCTTCAAAAATAAAACCTACTGATTTTTCATTAAAATGTGCAAAAATTTGTTTTTTTTCCTCAGCTATTGCTTGTTTTGTGCCGAGAATACCAATATGGGCAGTACCGATATTTGTAATAAGTGCAAGGTCAGGAAAAAAAACATCGGCCAATTCTTTAATCTCACCTCGTCTGTTCATACC
Source organism: uncultured Treponemataceae bacterium (assembly GCA_964370555.1). Classification (GTDB taxonomy): domain Bacteria; phylum Spirochaetota; class Spirochaetia; order Treponematales; family Treponemataceae; genus CAYJFX01. The sequence goes on from CAYJJW010000041.1 coordinate 8,181, forward strand.
CATTTCAAACAAACCTATTTCATGGTCATCTGTAATTGTAAACATTGATAAAGGTAAACCTGTTTCAGAATTAAGGTTTCCAACATTCATAACAACACTATATTTTTGCGATAATACAGAACCAATACATTCTTTTACCGTAGTTTTACCGTTTGAACCGGTTACCGCTATTTTCTGTAATTTTGGAAACTTTTTAACGTAAAAAGATGCTGCTTGTTGCAAAGCTAACAGGGTATTTTCAACAATAAGAATAACACATTGTTGACAAAGAGAATCATATACCGTCTTAAATTCATTTAATGATGATTTTTGTACTAAAACAATGCTTGCACCTTTTTCTACAGCAGATGCAATATAAAGGTGTCCATCTTGATTTTCACCGATGAGAGGAATAAATAAGCTACCCATAGTAACATTTCTACTGTCTGTTACAACAGATGTAAAACCATTGCATAAAACAGAGTCATTATACCATGATGCGTTTGTAGCTTCGAGTAATTCTTGTACTGTTAGTAACACTCTATCTCCCACCCTTGTTTTACTCCTCATTTTTCATTTCAACGCGTACTATTTCATCGCTGGTAGCTTGGTGCATGCCAAGTTCTTCAATGGCTATCTTTTCTATTCTGGCCGAACTTGACAACAAGCCTAATTCAGATATTAAACGCTTATTACTTTCAATAGCTTCATTTTGCTTTGATTCTAACATATTAATTTCATTTTCTAGGCGAGAATATTTATTTGACTGAATTGCTTCAACTGCTAAAAATGCAGGAATACATAAAGCCATAATTATCATAATAGTTGATTTTAATAATGGTTTTTCAGCTTTCATTTTCCCCTCTCCCAGTTTAATTTTCTATAATTTTTCTATCACCCTAAGTTTTGCACTTCTAGAAGGTGAATTGCGTTTTACTTCTTCTTCTGTAGGACCAATAGGTTTTCGTGTTAAAACATGAGCCTTTGGTTTTCCCCCACATATACATATCGGCTGTTCAGGGGGGCAAGTACAGTATTTACCTAAATTTTGAAAATACTTTTTTACTATTCTATCTTCTAAAGAGTGAAAAGTAATTACTCCTAACCTTCCCCCAGCCTTTAATACATTAAAAGCGTCTACAAGCACTGCTTCTACTCTCTCCAACTCACCATTTACCGCAATTCTAATTGCTTGAAAAGTTTTTGTTGCAGGATGAATTGCCCCATGCCTGTAGTCTGCAGGAACTGCACTGTAAATACAATCTGCTAAATCTTTTGCAGTTTGTATTGTTGAAAATTTCCTCTTTTCAACAATTGCTTTTGCAATTCGCCTGCTATATCTTTCTTCAGCATACTGAAAAATGATATCTGCTAAATCATGCTCTTTTACGGTATTAACCAGCTCTTGAGCACTCATTCCTGTGTACGTACCTTTAAAAAACGAACTATCGGAAAAATCACCACTATCAAGTCGCATATCTAAAGGCTCATCAGCTCTAAAAGAAAAGCCTCTTTCAGAACATTCGTAGTGAAAAACCGATATTCCTAAGTCGAATAAAATTCTATCAGGCTTTGGTAAGTCACTTGGATAGTTTGCATAAAAATCATTAAACCATCCGTTATAAAAGTGCATTCTATCGCCATAACATTCAAGACGTTTTTTAGCCTTTTTTTGAATGTTAGCATCTGCATCTAATCCCATTACATGCATATTTGAATATGTTTTCAAAAATGCGTTTGAGTGTCCACCCTCGCCAAGTGTTGAATCAATTAAAAAAATGTCACCATCACTTTCTTTGGGAGCAAGATACTCCAATGTTTGTTCTAACAATACCGGAGTATGAACAATAACCTCGTCTCCCACACTATTTTTTTTGTGCTCTGATACTTTCATAATCGTAGCACTTTATAAATATATTCCACTCAAGCCTTCAGCAGCTTTTCGGAATGACATTTCAGTTTCAGCAATATAGTCATCATAGCGTTTAACATCCCATAATTCCATATACTTGTTTACCCCCATGATGACACACTCTTTTGTTAGCCCTGCGTATTCACGCAAAGACTGTGGAATTGAAAGCCTGCCACTTTTATCAAATTCAACATCTTGAGCAGGTCCAATTAAGCGCCTAAGAACAAGCCTTGAATCAGTATTAAATGGAGAAGCTTGTTCCATGAGCTTTGCAGAGAAATTCTTCCATTCCTCATGAGTGTATAGCCACAAACACCCATCAATCCCCTGTGTAATCATAAGGGATGGTTGATCTAGCATGGCACGTAGTTTAGCAGGGAAAGAGAACCTTCCCTTTTCATCTAACGTGTTATAATATGCACCTGTAAGCAATTCCATGCCACTTTTCTCCACAAAGACCCATTTTTTCCCACTTAATTACATTTTACTCGAAAAATTCGTCTTGTCAATGCCTAAATTCAAAAAAAATTCATAAAGTAAAAAAGCTTTACATTTTTAGCAAACAAATGTATAGTATATGTATGATAAACACCTATAATGAGTCGAGCCTTCACAGAAGTCTTAAGAATATGCTTTCAAAAGAGAATTTAGGCAAAACAGAAGTAGAAGTTGATGGGTATATCTGTGATATAGTGTATGACAATGGAAGTATTATTGAAATTCAAACAAAAAATCTCGGAAACCTTACCGGAAAAATACTCAACCTATTAGAAAAACATTATGTTACACTTGTCTACCCTCTTGCGCTTTCAACAAATATAGAATATTACGATGAAAAAAAATTGGATACAAAACCTCTTTCAAAAAGGCAGTCTCCTGTTAAGAAAAACATATACAACATTTTTGACGAGCTTATGGGATGCTTTCCGATTTTATTACATGATAGATTTACATTAAAGGTTATAGAAACAAAAATTACAAAAGAAAGAATTAAAACAGAAAATAAAGTACAGTCTGCAAATAAAAAAAGAAGATTTTTAAAAGATTGGCTTTCTCATGATACAACACTTGATGAAATACACAATACATACATATTTAAATCCAAAGATGACTACCTTGAGCTACTTCCAAAACACTTAGAAAAAGATTTTACCGTAAGCGATGTAACAACATGTAAAAACAGCATTAGGATAAAAAAAGAGCAAGCATATAAAATGATTTGGACATTTAACAAAATGGGCATAATTGAGTATACAGGGAAAGATGGCAGAAGTAAAATGTATAGAATAATTACTAATTACTAATTACTAGTTACTAATTACTAGTTGCTAATGCCTAATTCGTAATTGTGGCGGGAAAAACGAAGAGAAAACAAACCACAGATTACACAGATTTATAGGATTTCTTTGTAATTACGAATTATAAAATAATCTGTGTAATCTGTGTAATCTGTGGATAACACCTGACAAGTCTTGGAGATTTATTAATTCCTGATTCTAAATACTAAAGAGGGCAAAAAAAAGGCTACACACACTTTCGTGTGGCAGCCTTAATTGTATAGGAATAATCCTACCAGTTATCGTCCATATCGTAAGGATCTTGATTTTCAAACGCATAAAGGTCTGAAATAGCTCGTAAATCATCAAAGTAGATGTAGTATTGACCACTTGCATACATTGGATCACAGTCTACTCTAAAACCAAGTATTGTGAGCCCTGGGCTTTCACCAAAGTAAGCGCTATCTTGAATGATACCTCTCGTTCCATCTGGTGAAGGAGGAACTGCTACTACCATTTTTTTCCAACCTGTAAAGTTAAGATCACCCATATATAACTCAAAGTTATTACCAAAGAAATCGCGTAACAATACTGTAATAGTATGAGGCTGATTTCTACCTGCTACCCATACTGATATAGTTTTTGTTACACCATCAATTGCTAATGGTTGTGAAGGAGTTATAAAAAAGGAGTTAATACCTCTTCTAAAAAATTCAATCTTTGCACCATATGTTCTTGAATCATCTGGATCAACAGAACCATCCCCATTAGGGTATTTTGCTAATGGCTCAGGCCCACCTTCAAAAAATCGACCTGAAATTACACCAACATCTGGTGATATTTTTACATTCCAAGAACCTTCACGTTCAAAACGATCTATTGTTACTTCTCGTAATGCAAAGTTTGCAGAATCTGCTCCAACCAACATTGGGTTTGGAGCAACAAGACTTGGTGTATCTTGAGTAAATGCTGCTGCGCATACAAAAAGAACAAGTAAAATTACAATAATTTTTTTCATTAGTTTGCTCCTCCTGCTTCATTATTAACTGATTCACCAAATTCAACATCTGATAAGAAATAACCATCGTAGATATTATTTAATGTATATGTTGCATATTTAACTTCATCAAAGAAGATTCTAAAATCATCTACAAATTCTGAAGGATCAGTTCTAACTCTAAATCCAAGAAATGTTAATGTTTCAGGACCTGATCTGAGGCGTGACTTTTGTCTCATCCAAGTAGGAACTTTGATTACAAAGTTTTTCCAACCTGAGAAAGCAAGGTTTCCTGCTTTTATAATATGAACAGCACCATCAGCATCGCGAACTAACAAATCAATATAATACATATAGTTTGCGCCCCATGCCCAAAAATCAAAATGTGTTACATGACCTTTTAGAGGTACTTCATATGGAACAACATCCCCATCTTCATTTGCCATTTGTGGATAAAGTTCAAACCAGTTATTCCCTTTTCGGTCGTACTTTGTTTGCACACCAAGTACTAAAGCTTCTGGATCATCAGGATCTCTGTACGTAATGAGAGAATTTGGAATACCAGGTGTGGTACCAAGCTTAGGATATACTTCTCCTAAATCTTCATTCACATAAATAGATTCACTTGCTCGTATACCCCAAGTAAAATCAACAGCTTCAGCTACGTCAAAATCGTCAATCATTATAGTTTCAATGCTATTTACATTTGGCTGCGCAGTTACAGGCATACAAAGAAAGCATAAAACCAAAAGACTTACGAAAATTACAACAGTATGTTTCATCTCAAACTCCTTTTTGAAACTAGTAGGAAAAAACATTTTCATAATAAAATTGTCGGCATAATCTTGCTCATTCATTACCATTATATTTGTTCATCGAAAAATTGTCAATCTTTGTTTGCAGTTTTTTATGTGTTTTGTATTGATTATTTTTTAATTACAGCGTAAAATCATAATAAGTAAACTAAAATTAAAGAGGAAGTGATTTGATAATATTATATTGTCATTTGCAGTAAAAAAACGTTGTTTATTAAACTGCAAGTATCATTCCCTAACCTACCAGTATTTAATTAGGAGATTCTAATGGTTAGTTACAAAGAACTAGGATTGGTAAACACAAAAGAAATGTTTGCCAAAGCAATTAAAGGCGGTTATGCAATTCCTGCATATAACTTCAATAATATGGAACAATTACAAGCTATTGTTCAAGCAAGTGTTGAAACAAAGTCACCTGTTATTTTACAAGTTTCTTCAGGTGCACGCAAATATGCAAATCAAACACTTTTACGCTATATGGCACAAGGCGCTGTAGAATACGCAAAAGAGCTTGGTTGTGAAAACCCACAAATTGCACTGCACCTAGATCATGGTGACAGTTTTGAACTATGCAAAGATTGTATTGAAATGGGATTCTCATCTGTAATGATTGATGGCTCACACCTTTCATATGAAGATAATGTAGCGCTTACAAAAAAAGTTTGCGATTTTGCACATAGCCAAGAAAACTACGTTACAGTAGAAGGCGAATTAGGAATCTTAGCTGGTGTAGAAGATGATGTTGTAGCTGAACACTCAACATACACTCAACCAGAAGAAGTACAAGACTTTGTTTCTAAAACAGGTTGTGATTCTTTGGCTATTTCTATTGGTACAAGCCACGGCCGTCAAAAATTTAAGCCTGAACAATGTACACGAACAGCTGATGGTGTTCTTATTCCACCTCCCCTAGCATTTGATATCCTTGCTGAAATTGAAAAGAAAATTCCAGGTTTCCCAATTGTATTGCATGGAGCATCTTCAGTTCCTGTTGAGTATGTAAAAGAAATTGAAGAGTTTGGTGGACAACTTTCTGACTCAGTAGGTATACCAGAGGAACAACTCAGAAAAGCTGCAAAATCTGCTGTTTGTAAAATTAACATTGACTCAGATGGTCGATTGGCAATGACTGCAACAATTAGAAAAGAATTTGTTAAAAATCCTGCAGAATTTGACCCTCGAAAATATTTAGGGCCTGCTCGCGATGAACTAAAGAAAATGTATGCTCACAAGAACAAAGAAGTTCTTGGGTCAGCTGGAAGCATATAATACCTTCTCATATACATAAAAAAACTACATAGTAAATACTATGTAGTTTTTTTTTACTAAAAATCTGAAATAGCCTTAATAATCTTTTTATGAAAAAACGAACTGCCATAAACAATAGCAAATGAATACAAGAGCGAGAACAATGCCCAAGTAAATACCGACATATCAAGCAGATATAGTGTTTCAATAATAGAAGGCATAAATAAGGATAAAATACAAAGTATTACTATAAAGACATTAAACATTGTGAGGCTTTTCTTAAACGGGTACTTTGTTGAATCTTTAAGATATAATGATAGAAATAAACTAATATTTTTTATAGCAAAAACCATGCTAACAGTTACAAGCGGTTTAATAAAAAGTTCATACCAACTAAACACTTCATTTACATTAAAGCTTCTTGCTGGAAAATACACAGTGTAAAAGCCTAATAGAAATAAGTATAATTCACACCACTTAAAGTCAAACCTTCTAACAAACAAAAGTAAAAATAAGCTGCAAATTACAATCGGTATAAGCGTATCATAGAGAAACGAGTAAAAAAAGTTAGGTAAAAAGGCATATGGGGCAAGGTAGTATGCGGAGGTAAAAAACAAGTCAATAAAGCTGTACACAACGGCAAGTAAAAAGCCAATAACTATAGACACATTTTTGTGTAGCGCAATAGTACCATTTTTTGTAACAATAGTGAAAGCAACTGCTAATGGAAATAAAAAAATCATAAACAATGTCATACGCTTACGATATCACAAAACAGAAAGAACGGCAAGTGGTTATTATCTTAGTACTGACTTCCATTAATTGTAAGACTGTTAATAAAAACTATTTTTTTATTAATTATCATCTGTACACCAACTTCAAGTGGTTTTATGGAAGCTGTGTCTTTTAAATCAGAATGCGTATTAAAAATGTTTCGAATTACCTCTAGTTTCTCTTTACTTGTATTATAACTAACACTCCCTTCAATAATTAATTCGAGATTATCTCTTTCCCCCCTTTTATCATCTTCTCTGAACTGATCGCTTGCATATACCTCTATATATAAAGGCTCATCCACAGGTTCATCAAGTGAAAGGTAGCGTATGTCGTTATACCCTTCTTCATTTTTCACAATATCAAAAACAAGCCACGCTTTTTTATAATAGGTGTCTATT
>CAYJJW010000042.1:0-15307 GCA_964370555.1 uncultured Treponemataceae bacterium
TACCTTGTGCCTTCAAGGCTATACCCTGGCCATTTTTATGCGCTACCACAATCTCCTCAGTTATATAAGCAAATATTAATGGTGTCAGGGTTTGACCGATACTTCCAAATTGCACGCTGTTACCGAGATGAAGATGCTCGTGGAGACAGACAACCTGAGTTTACTCAAATAGACATGGAAATGAGCTTTGTATCTCGCGATGATGTTTTGGGTATGACAGAAGGCATGATGAAAGCAGTGTTTAAAGACGCTCTCAATGTTGAACTTCAAACACCCTTTATGCGATTAGCATACGATGATGCAATTGAGCTTTACGGAACAGATAAACCAGAACTTCGCTTTGATATGAAATTACAAGATGCCGACACTTTGGCAGAACTTGGCGATTTTCAAGCCTTTAAAGATGCGCTTGCAGGCGGAAAAGGTGGCATAAAAGCGCTTGTTGTAGAAGGCCAAGCCGAAAAATATAGCCGAAAACTCATTGAAGAATTAGAAGCAACGGCAAAAATCTACAAAGCTAAGGGCTTAGGATGGATGAAAGTTGGCGCTAACGGTTTAGAAGGCGGTATTTCTAAGTTCTTTGAAGGCAAAACAGACGATATATGTTCTAAATTTGGGGCAAAACAAGGCGATTTAGTTCTTTTTGTTGCCGATACAAGTCGAAAAGTTGCTTGCACAGCTCTTGGCGCAGTTCGTACTCGCCTTGGAAAAGACTTAAATCTTTGTGACCCCGATAAGTTTGCTTTTGCATGGATTATTGACTTTCCAATGTTTGAGTTCAATGAAGAAGAAAACAAATGGGACACTGCACACCACATGTTTACTATGCCACAAGAAAAATATCATGCAACACTCGAAAGTGATCCGGGTAGCGTAAAAGGCGACCTTTACGACCTTGTTCTTAATGGATACGAGCTTGCTTCTGGTTCAATTCGTATTCACGACCCAGACTTGCAAAAACGTATTTTCAAAATTGTTGGTTTTGATGAAAAAGAAGGCGAAAAGAAATTTGGTTTCTTAACAGAGTCATTTAAGTACGGGGCTCCCCCTCATGGCGGAATTGCACCTGGTTTAGATAGACTTGTAATGCTCATGTGTAAAGAAACGTCAATTAAGGAAGTTATTGCCTTCCCTAAAAACTCTTTTGCTCAGAGCCCAATGGATGAATGCCCATCATTGGTAGACGAAGCACAAATGCGAGATTTGCATTTGCAAGTGATAAAATAAAGCAAAAGCTGCCAAACGGCAGCTTTTTTCGTAATAAAATATTACCCTTTTTTCTTTCCTAACTTAAAGATAATGAACAACATTACGGCAAGATATGCTGCAGCTATTGGAACAATTATTATTGGCATCATAGGGCTTCTTGGAGCAATACCAACTACAACCAAAATAGGGAGTGCTAAAAAGATTGCTGTTCCTGTTCCGGTAAGAAGGTTATTTGCTGCAGGAGATTCATACAATGGGTCAATTTCGCGAAGAAGCAAAATACCTGATGAGATAGTTCCGGTAAGCATTCCAAACATTGAAACGAAGCCTTGTTCTATATAGCCCTTGTACAAAAACTTTGCAACCCAATGGCAATAGAAAAGTGTTCCAAATCCACCGAGCAAACTCATTAGAATAAAGGGAATCCAAAGTCCTTCTAAGTCACCAATATTGATTGATCCAATTCCTGCAATAATCATAAGATCGAAAGCGTAACCTGAAATTCTATTTAACAAAAAGTTGTTTTGGTACTGATGTTTTACTAAATTCTTCTTTTTGAGTTTTGCAAGAACAGCTGCCGTAATAGAAGCAAAAGCTGAACCAAACATAAAGTTAAACCCCATAACAAGAGGGTTTACAAGCGATGAAAGACTTGGTGCATACGCATCGATGTTTGTAGTTATTACATACATAGCAAGGTAAGTGACGGCATAGAGAGAAAGAACCATGCCCATTTGAACAGAAAATTTATCTACAGATTCTGCAATTGGTATTTCTCCTTTAGATTGAAAGGTGTCAGTTGTTAGTTCTGTTTCCTCATGCTTAAAATCTTGTATCGCTGCGGTATTTTTCTTTTTAAGAATATTAAGGTATATAACACCCATAATATAGGCACATAAAAAACCTGCTGCTGCCAAGGCAAGACCAAACGACCTTCCTCCAACAAAGCCAAATGATTCGTATGAAGCGCCAATATTATTAGCTTGTCCTGGTCCTTGTCCGTAAGCCATTGGCAGTAAAACACCTGAAGCTCTAAACAAATTAGGCATAAAGGTAAAGGAAAGACCAATTGAAAGTGTTAAACCTATTAAAGCTTGTACAATGTAAGTAGAAACAATAACGGCTCCATTTTTTAATGCTAAAAGTCCTTCTCCCTCTTGAACATCTTTTTTATGTTTTACCCGAAGCGACATTGCAATAAAACCTATAGCAATACCATGATAGGTGATTGTTTCAAGTAAGATTGCATCAATGCGCAATATTCCGGTTGAGCGGAGTAATAACAAAATAAATCCTGCAAGAACAGCTGTTGGCATAAGTAAACTTCGTACAGCTTTAATTCGCGTTCTTATAATGTTTGCTCCTAAGAGCAAAATACTGATAATTCCCAACTGAACAGCAACACTCCAAAGTTCTGCGTTTTGAACTGAAATATCCATAAAATCTCCTTATTATGTGTTATCTTATTTTGACATTAAATATCTATATGCAAAAATATATTTTCTTGCGCATAAAAACTGTTTTGAAAATATTTGAAAGTTTTCATTTAATTTTGTATTAAATAAGAGTGTGCGCCTAAATACCATATCAAAGTTATGTATTCCTTCAAATAAATATTCATAGTCACTCACTTTTATTCTATCTTTATAAAACTCAAAGTTTCCTTTGCTAATAATTTTTTCGTTATAATCTATATCTACAAGGGTAAGTTCAACATAGTCATCACAAAGGAGAGGTTTTGTAGGATCGTCTTTAAGGCACTTATCAATGTAAGTTTTTATATGTTCTTGTTGCCATGCTTCCCATTCGGTAGTTGTTTTAAACTTAAAATCACCTTCTATGTATCCGTATTCTGTAAATTCTGCCTTTGCATTACAATTTTTGCACCAAAAATGATGTTTTTTTGATGTTATGCTGCTTACCGCATTACATGAAGGACACATAAATAAAATTGATTCTATGGTTTCTGCCCTTTTATGATTTTTAAATTTTACAGGATTTTTTTCTTGTGTTGCATACGCATCTTCGTATATATCTTCATTTATATGCTTTGTTACTTCTTCTGCACTCATGTTTGAAAGTTGTTCTTTTGTATATACATTAATAACTTTACCGCTCGACTTTCCTCTTCTCATAAAGGTTCCCCATCTGGGGGTTGACAAATAAAGTCCTTCAAATTTAAACGTAACAAGGCTTGCGCCTGAAGTTTTTACAAGTTTTCCTATTGCTGTTCCAACTTGTTCTGTTTTTCCATCAAAAGATCGGTTTCCTTCAGGAAAAAGACTGCAATTATGACCTTCTTTTAAATGACGAATAAGTTTCATCATAGCAGTAACATCTTTTTTTCCTTTAACCTTAGAAATGGGTGCCCAATATTTTTTTATTATCCAAGAGATAAAGCCAAGTCTGTATACATTTTCGCCTGCTAAAAAGTACATTTGTCTTCTAAAGCTCAGTCCGCAAAGCCAGGGGTCTAGGTTGCTATTATGGTTTGCCAATACAAGATAATTGCCTTCAATCTCTGGAGCCTTTTCATAAGTGTAGCCGTATAGCCACTTTAATATAGGTCTAGTAAAAGCATTTGTTATTTTCCAATATTTTTGAAGTTTTTCGTGTTCGGTTTTCATGCTCTTCCTTTTACTGCTTTGCCATTGCTTTTTGTACTGCGGCAATAGCTACTTTTTGGGCTTCAATAACTGCATCGCACCATGCATCAAATTCCTTATCTTCTTTTTGAAGCTCTGGGTGTGCCATGATGTAATCTATTGTTCGTTTAATTCCTTCATCAAATCGTATGGAGGAATGAAAGCCAGGAACAAGTCTTTTTAACTTTGTGTTATCAAACACTACAGAGTTTGCTTTGTCGCCAATAAGACTTCCATATAAATCAAAGTCGCTAGAGGCTGCTAAAAATTCTGAAGATACATGAACTGCTTTTAATGGTACGCTAAGAGAAAAGGCAATACATTCATACACTTGGTTCCAAGAAAGAGTTTCATCTCCGGTAATTTGAACTGCTTCGCCTATTGCATGAATGTTTCCTATGAGAGCACAAAAGCCTTTTGCAAAATCTTCAGAGTGAGTCATGGTCCAAAGGGAGGTTCCATCTCCATGAATAATAACCTCTTTTCCTTCAAGCATTCGCTTTACAATTTGCCAGCTTCCGTTTTTACCGTGAACTCCTAAGGGAATAGAGCGGTCGTCATAGGTGTGGCTTGGACGTATAATAGTTATAGGAAAGTTTTCTTTTCTGTATTTTTCCATGAGAAAATCTTCACATTCAATTTTCTTTTGTGAATATTCCCAGCAAGGATTAGAAAGAGGTGTGCTTTCGGTTATAATGTAGTTTGCAAGGGGTTTTTGATATATTGAAGCAGAACTAATAAACATAAATTGTTTTGTTTTTCCGTTAAATACTTCATAATCTTTTTGAACGTGTTCAGGAAGGTAGGCTATAAAGTCGATAACAGTATCGAATTTTTCATCTTTTTCTAAAACAGACTGCGCTACTTTTGAAAGGCTTTCTTTGTTGTATGAATCTCCGGTAAGATGTGTAAAGGATCCGGCTTTTGTTTTATCAATGCTTGCGCAAATCTCTGTCAGGTATTCAGAACGGTTTCCTCTGTTGAGTACATACACATCATGACCGTTAGAATACAACCTTTGTGTGATACGAGAACTAATTGTCCCGCTGCCACCAATCAATAAAATTTTCATATCAAAAGTGTATAACATTAATGGTAAATTTGTCAACCAAAGAAAAGGCTGTTTACCTAATTTTTACATTATGCTCTTTCTTCCACCAGGGATGACACGCAATTGAATAATATACGTATATATAGTATGCTCACTCACTATGATTATAAAAAACCTTTTATTTGATATGGATAACACATTGTATCCTGAAACCTGCCTAATAGATAAAAATATGACAAAACGTATAATAACCTATGTTTCAGAATTTTTACAATTGTCTTATGACGATGCGGCTATTGCAAGGAAGGATGGATTAACTCGTGCCGGAACTACCCTAGAATGGTTATTAACAGAGCACAAACTTTCTAATACAAAAGAGTATTTTGAATATTTACATCCAAATAGTGAAAAAGATGAGGTGGACTTTGACCCAAAGTTACGCCCTTTTTTGCAAAGCCTTTCAGAAAAGTATCATCTTACAGTGTTAACAAATGCACCTAAAATACATGCTGATTGTATTCTTAATCATTTGCAAATTTATGACCTTTTTGATGGTGTATACGATTTAGAAGATAACAATTTTATTGGAAAGCCAAATAAAAATGCGTATTTAAAAGCAATTGGAGAAAAGGGGTTTACCGTAGAAGAAACGCTTTTTTTTGATGATATGCCAAAATATATAAAAGGTTACGATGATCTTGGTGGAAAAGGAATTCTGGTTGATGAAACGGGGCGCTTTAAAGATAATGAAATTGCTAAAAAACATGCGTTTGCAACTGTGCGTTCTGTGTATGATATTCCAGTTTTGTTAAAAAAAATAGAGGATGGTAGCCTCTAAAAAGCGGAAAAAATTTATACGGTACAACATATTTTCTTTTTTGCACAATTATTGGTTTTTGTTTCTATGCATAGAATAAACTTACAGTTTTTGGCATAAATTTACACAATTTTTGCATAAATTTACAAAAAAAATTACAAAAAATGAAATATTATATTTGACAGATTTTAGTTGTTGTGCTATTATGTATCATAAAATTTACACCCTTCACTCTCAAAGGAAGAGGAAAGGGTTTTAAATTATAGGAGTTAAAAAATGAAAAATATTCTAGTTGTAGATGATTCTAGAATTATGCGTAACATAGTTAAAAATACTTTTGATACAATGAATATCCCTTGTCAATATATTGAAGCTGAAAATGGAAAAGAAGCTTTAAGGGCGCTTGAAGGTAATGAGATTAATTTGGTTTTTCTTGATTGGAACATGCCTCATTTATCAGGTTTAGATTTTCTTAAAGAAGTGAGAACAAATCCTAAATATGAAAAGCTTCCTGTTGTTATGGTTACAAGTGAAGCTGCCAGATATAATGTTATAGAAGCATTAAAATCTGGGGTATCAGCATATTTAATTAAGCCGGTTAGTGTTGATAAATTTAAGAAAACTCTTGAATCAATAGAATTTTAGGTTATTATTTTTTTTCTTGAGTGAACTAAGTAATTTGTATGCCTATATATAAATGAGGAGAATTTAAAAAATGGAGAAGTATGTACAACCTTTTATAAATACATGTTGTAATGTTTTCAGAGATTTTATTGGTCTTGAAATTTCAGCGAGCACACCACACTTTGTAGAGCCTTCTGGTAATAACGAATGGGATATTTCCGGTATTATTGGATTGGCAGGGGAAGCTCAAGGAGCTGTTGTTTTATCATTAAAAAAAGATTTAGCTTTAAAACTTACCGAAATGCTTACAGGCGCTGCACAAGAAGACACTAATGAAGATGTTTTTGATGCAGTTGGTGAAATAATTAATATAATTGCCGGAAATGTAAAAAGAGATTTAGAAGAAATGTTTCAGCTTGTAATTTCTTTGCCGACAATTATAGAGGGTCATAATCACAATATGGTGTGGTTAAAATCACATGGAACCAGAAGAATCTGCATTCCTTTTAAAGTAATGGAGACCCACGCTTTTGCATTATTTATTTCGCTTAGGACATCCTGATTTGTTAACCACTTTTTATTTTGAGGAGAAGAGGAAATGGCAGACGTAAGAAAAAGTATTGAAGGAATGCATAAAGGTCTTTCAATACAGGTATTAGAGTTTTTATCATCAGGACATTATACAAAGGGTAGTATAGATGCCGATAAAACAGATTTAGCAACAAGATACATTTATTTGAATATTTTCTTATTTGTTGGCCTTAGTATTTTTGTTCCTTTTACTGTTAGCTTAGCAATGTCAGGTGATTCAAGCTCAACGATGATAGTAATTGATTGCTTGTTTTGTTTGTTTTTAACTTTTTTATATGTACTTGGAAGAACAAAAATTCCATACATGGTTGTAGGTTCTGCTTTGGTGTATGCTTTTGTTGCTTTTTGTTGTTACATGCTTATTGTTCATCCGAGTGGAGGGGCTGCAGGTGGTGCTTTATGGTCTTTTCTCCTTCCTCCTCTTGCTTTTTCGCTTTTAGGTAATTTAGGTTTAATTCCGACTATTATTGTTTCTGCTGCAATGATTTATGCGTTTAGTGTTGATGTGAGTTTTTACACATATGACTTTACAATAAGAACAACTGCTGTATTTATCTTCACCATTGCATTCGCTTCTTTGTCTGTAAGACGGCAACAAAGCTTAACAAATGCACTTATGAATAACAGAAAGAAATTGGTAGAAGAATACAATGAGGTTGCTATTATGAAAGACAACATGGATGCAGGTATCTTTCTTTTAGATTCTGAATATATAATTCAGCCTTTTTATTCAAAACACTTACCAGAAATTTTAGATATTAAAGAAGATTTAACAAATACTGACTTTTTTTCTTATCTAAAAGCTTCGTTAAATGACAGAGAACTTGGCTTATTAAAAGATTTTTTAGACATGGTTTTAATTTCTTCTTATGATACAGAAATGCTGGACGATGTTAATCCTCTAAAAAAATTCTCATATCTTGCACCGACAGGTATTGAAAAAACACTTGCAGTTTCTTTTGCTCAAATTGCACGAACCGGGGAAGAAAAAGCTTTGCTAGTTGTTGCAAGAGACGTAACATATGAAAGCCAATTGGAAGAAAAACTTGCAAAAGAAGAAGAGTTTCGCCAAAATGAAATGAAATCGATGTTTGAAATTATGCACGTATCTGCACAAGATTTAAGTGAGTTTTTGGATGAAATTGACTATGAGTTTGCACGTATGAACGATGCTCTTAAAGATGAAACTAGGCCAAAGCTTGAAGTATATAGAGACTTATTTCAAGGTATGCATGCTATGAAATCAAATGCGCTTGTAATTGGTCTTGACTCTCCGGCCGCACGGTTTCATGAGTTTGAAGATAAAATTTCAGACCTTTTAAGAAAAGGTGAAGAATCATATGAAAGTATGCTTGAAATTGTTTTTGAACTTGAGAGAGTTATGGATATTGTAGATAACTTAAAACAAATTGTTAAAAAAATGGAAAAATTTTCAGAATCTTCAAAAGAAGTAGGCACAGCTACCAATATTATGTTGCAAGCAATGCAAAATACCATAAATAAAATAAAAGCTGATGGTGAAAAAGACGCCGTTATTTGTGTTAAAAAGCTAGATTGGGAAGAAATAACTACAGAGCACCGTCGTGTTATTAAAGAGATATTGCTACAATTTACACGAAATTCTTTAGCACATGGAATTGAGCCTTTTGCTGTTCGTTCTGAAAAAGGTAAAAAAGACAAGGGTGCAATATCCTTGTTAATTGAAAAAGTTGCTGATGAAAAATTTGGATCAAAAATTGTTGTAGAATATGCAGATGATGGTGCCGGTATTGATTTTGCTAAAATAAAAAAACACGCTATAGAGAAAAAACTTATTGGCCCTGATGTAACAGAAAATAATAGATCTGCTCTTATAAAGGCTATGTTTTCGCCCGGCTTTTCAACCGCAGATGCTCTTTCTATGAATGCAGGTCGTGGTATTGGTCTTAGCTTGGTTTCAAGTCGTATTAAAGAATATCACGGTAGTATTAAAGTTCAAAGTGCTCCCGGACAAGGTACAAAATTTATTGTTGAAATTCCTAATAAAAAAGTGTCCTAAGTATTTACGAGCAAAAAAAAATATGCCAACTTAGCTCACCTGGCAGAGCAGCACATTCGTAACGTGCAGGTACTGAGTTCGAGTCTCAGAGTTGGCTAAAGAAATAGCACACCTTTTGGTGTGCTATTTCTTTAAAGACACGGATAAGAGGGACTTGAAACGAAATTTTTTTATTCAGAAATTAAAAAGGCTTCGTCTGAATCACCTGCGATGGCAGATTTTTGTCGTTTTGAATAGATTTTATGGTCTTCAGGCAATGTTTCAATAATTGTATCAATTTTACTCTGAAGAACCGTTCTAACGTATCTATCAATTATACTTCTTATTGCGTATGGAAGATCTGTTGCAAAAAGAAGTACAAGAAATAGATTATCTTCGTCCATGTAGGTTTTAAATATAACAGTGTCAAATTTTAGATGCTTTCCATTTAAATCAACTATAATAGATTTTAAAATACTATTTGCTTGAAATAAAGAATCATTTTGCTTTTCGGTAACACAAAGCATTCCTGCACAGCTAATGTTTTCTACCTTAAAAACTTTTGTTCCACGTTTTGTTAGTACGTTAGCAGAAATATTTGTTTCACTGGCACAATTTGCCCTAACAAAATTTCTTTTACCCTTTGCTTCATTTATTAATAAAATACTGTGAATATAATCATGTATTAAAACATCTTGTTGATTGAGTGAAAGGAAACCACCAGGAATTGAAGCATTTAAAAGAAAATGATCAATATCTGCTTTTTCCGCAGTTGCAGACATTAAGCCTATAATAATGTTATTTAAATCTTTTTCTTTTGAAAAACTTGAAATATAATTATACCATTCATCAAGTGGCATTTCCCTATCTACACATATATAAAAAACGGAATCAGGATATTCTTTCAGGATGGGTTTAGCTTGCTTATATGTATAAAGACAATACACTTCGTAGCCTGATGATGAAAGCATAGGAACTACAACTTCGCGGAATGTCTTTGGGGTGTTTAAAAAAAAGACTTTTTTCCCTAGGTCAAAAGCTTTGTTTTGCACTTGTATCCTCCAATCTATAAAATACAAGATGTATTCTACCACTTTATTAATAAACTGGCAAGTGTTATATGGATGTCTTATATGAAAAGTGATACAGCACAGTATAACAATAGGAGTGCCATCAATGTATTTGTTGTTTTTGCATATTGTGAAAAAAGTTTTGTAAAAAGGGTTCCAAAAATAGTCCAACAAATAGTTGAAAAAAAGGTAATCATAATCAATATAAAAGCAAAAGCGGTAATTGAAAAAACATCACCTTGAAAATATGGTAAAATATATAATTCCATTGAAACAATAGAATATAAATATGCTTTAGGATTTACAAATTGTAGTATAATACCTATAAAAAGACTCGTTTTTTTATGGTTTTCATTAATTTCATTTTTACTGGTAAAAGTTTTAAATGCTAAGTAGAGAATATACAGGGCACCAATAATTGTCATTGGAAGTCTAATTGCTGGGATAAAACTGCTTACAGTGCTACCAATCCATGCACACACGAGAAGAAGTATAAAAACACCAATGACAACGCCAAAATTAAAAGGAAGAGATTTTTTTATTCCCAAGTGGCGCCCATTTGTCATACAAATAATATTATTTGGACCTGGTGTAATTGATGTTACTACCGCGTATATAATGAAGTCTAACCAGCTAAACATAGATTCCTCTAACTATATAATTTTAGATTATATTATACAGAGGCTTTTTGACTATGTCAATGTTAAAGATTTAAGCCCATGGCAATTATCCATACGTAGCAAATGGTTTTAGGAAGCATAAGCATACCAAGAAGAGGGTTTTTGTGTGCCCCTAACACAACAGGAATGTAAAATGCAAAACTTAAAAATATAGCAACATTCATGTTTTTAATACCTATTACTTCTGTTCGATGTATAAAATAGAGTAAAAAAACCATTACGCCTTGTAAAATAAAAGGGATATTTCTGTATATTCCCCAAATATAACTTGCCCTTTCGCTTACCCACTCATTTTGAGGTAATACACATAAAATAATTCTCATTGCACATAGGGCATATATTACTTTTGAAAGATATACGTAGTCGGGCTGAAAAAGCTGAATACCAATATTCCATAATAGAACGTAAAAAATAGTCATAGTAATAGAAGTAATCATTTTTCCGTATCCTATGAGGCGGGGAACTTTTTTATTTATAATAATTTGGTATATACGTGGTGTCAGGTGGGTGCTGTCACCTAGAAAAAGGATGAAGGCCATAAAAGCCCAATGCATATTTTCTTGAAGTAGCGCAATGCCTAAAATAAGTGCTGTTAATAGATATACACTGTCAAAATAAAATTCTATGTTTTTAGACTTCATGGCTCATCCTTATTCTTTTTTAGGTTGTGGCTTTGTTTAAGTCATCGTTACTTAGCATTGCAAGTTCTTTTACACGCATCATATCTAATCCACAAGCCTTTGTAAAGCGCTCTCCATACTCAGGGTCTGCAAGATAACAGTGTACTGCATGCCTATATTTAATATTTTCTGTACAAGGTTCAATGTCTGCGGCTGTATTTTGAATAAGGAGATCTTTTTTTTCTTCTGTCATTACTCTCCATAAATTTCCACCGGCTCTAAAACAATTATCGGTAGGGTCATCTTTTGGGTCGTAGTGATACACGGCTCCCAAAATATCTAAAGGGGGTTCTAAAAAATCGGGTTGTGCTGCCCAGATGCCTTGGCTATTTGGGGAGTATGCAACTGTAGAACCATAGTTGCCGTCGGTTCTCATTTGACCATCTCTATGATATTCATTTACCGGTACTTTTGCTCTGTTTACCGGAATGTGATTATGATTTACCCCTAAGCGGTAGCGGTGTGCATCCCCATAGGCAAAAAGGCGGCCTTGTAAAAACTTGTCGGGGCTAAAGCCAATGCCCGGAACAACATGTGCCGGAGAAAAGGCTGATTGTTCAACTTCTGCAAAATAGTTTTCCGGGTTTCGGTTAAGTTCAAGTACACCAACTTCAATTAAAGGATATTCTTTTTGACTCCATACCTTTGTAATGTCAAAAGGATTTTCGTAATGATACTTTGCTTCTTCTTCTTTCATAATTTGCACATACATAGTCCATTTTGGAAAATCGCCCTTTTCAATTGCTTCAAATAAATCTTTACCGTGATACTCTCTATCCGTGGAATTTATTTTTGCAGCTTCCTCATTTGATAAATTTTTTATTCCTTGTTGTGTTTTAAAATGGAACTTACACCAGTGGCGCTTATTTTTTTTGTTGTAAAAAGAAAAGGTATGTTCGCCATAAAGATGCATATTTCTAAAAGAAGCGGGGATTCCTCTGTCGCTCATAACAACGGTAACTTGGTGAAAACATTCGGGCAACAGAGTCCAAAAATCCCAATTGTTTTGTGCAGAACGTCGCCCCGTTTTTGGGTCTCTTTTTACGGCTCTGTTTAAATCGGGAAAATTATGCACATCGCGTAAAAAAAAGGTTGGAGTATTGTTGCCCACTAAGTCCCAGTTTCCCTCATCGGTGTAAAACTTTAAGGCTGCCCCTCTAATATCACGTTCACAGTCTGCAGCTCCTCTCTCACCTGCTACAGTAGAAAAACGAGCGAACACTTCAGTTTTGGTTCCTTTTTGAAGCACCTTTGCTTTTGTATATTGGCTTATGTCATGTGTGCAAGTAAAAGTTCCGTATGCGCCCCATCCTTTTGCATGCATTCGCCTTTCTGGAATAACTTCACGGTTAAAGTGGGCAATTTTTTCCATAAGCCACACATCTGCCATTGAAACATCACCTCTTGGGCCACTTGTTAAAGAGTTTTCGTTATCGCCAATCGGGGCGCCAACTTCGTTTGTAAGCTTTGAATAATCTTTCATAATTTTCTCCTTGTAAAAAAGTTACAATATGTTGTTTTTAGCATATCATAAAATTGTGTTTGTGTGTTTAAAATTGTACAAATGTTTGTAAAATTTTATATACAAATCTCTTGACAAAAATGTATAAAAGCAGTAACTTAGTTAAGTAAATTTAACTATAAAGTTTAGTTTTCTTAACTAAAATTGAGGTGAAGGATGAGCAAAGAGGATGCATTACTATTAAAGTATTCAAAAGAAATTGAAATTCATGATTTTAAAATACAAACGCAAAGCTCTTTTTTTTCAAAGCTTTCGTACAGTACCAGAAAATATTTATCAATTATTTCATTTTCTGAACATAACACCATTAGCGATATTGCAAAGGTGCTTGGCTTAACAAAGTCTGCCGTAACATTAAAAATGAACGAACTTGAAAAACAAAGCTTAATTGTTAGAGAACAATGCGAAAATGATAAAAGAGTCTATAATATACGTGTTTCAGAAGATGTAAAACAATCATGGAAAGAAAGTGATGCAATTTTTGAAAAAATAATAGGTAAAACTAAAAAAAAGTTTTCAGAAAAAGAAATAGATGCATTTTTTGATGTATTAAAATATTTTACCAAACAGCTTGAAAAAGAAAACAGCACGTTGGGGTTTAAAAAAGAGGTTAAAGATAATGAGTGAAAATAAAATTGCAACAGAGTTTACTTTTGCAGGATTACTACGTTACGCATTTCCGTCAACAATAATGATGCTCTTTATTTCTTCCTATACAATTGTAGATGGACTTTTTGTTGCACGTTTTGTAAGTACAGATGCCCTTTCAGCATTAAATATAATTTACCCTTTACAGCAAATTTTTGGGTCGGTTGGGTTTATGGTTGCAACGGGTGGTAGCGCGCTTGTTGGCGCAATGCTTGGACAAAAAAAAGATAGAGAAGCGAGTAGAACGTTTTCTCTTTTAACAATTGCAATAGTTTCTTTTATTATTGTTGCGGCAATTATTGTATGTATTTTTACAGAACCACTGGTAAAACTTTTGGGTGCCGATGATGTTCTTTTGCCCTATGGTGTTGCCTATGTTAGAATATTTTTAGTGTTTGCCCCTGCTCAAATACTTCAGTTTATTTTTCAAAGCTTTTTTATTACAGCGGGAAAGCCAACTCTAGGACTTGCTACAACGCTTGCAGCAGGTGCCTTTAATATTGTGTTTGACTATATTTTTATTGTTCCTTTAAATCTTGGAATAGAAGGGGCAGCCCTTGCAACAGGTCTTGGTTCTTGTATTCCTGCAATTGCAGGTTTGATATTCTTTATAAAAAATAAAAATGGAATACATTTTTCGGTACCCCTACCTGCATTTTGGCCAATAAAAAAAGCATGTACTAATGGGTCTTCAGAGATGGTAACAAATTTATCGGGGGCTGTTACAACCTTAGTATTTAATCTTTTAATGATGCGTTATGCTGGCTCTGATGGGGTTGCATCTTTAACGGCTGTTTTATATGCACAGTTTGTGTTTGTAGCGCTTTTTATTGGATTTTCGATGGGGGTTGCGCCTGTTATTAGTTATCATTTTGGGGCAGAAAATAAAAGTTATTTGAAAAAAATTCAATACATGTGTTTTTCTTTTATAATAGGCTCCTCTATTGTAATGTTTTTACTAGCCTTTTTTGGTTCAAACCTTGTTGCAAATGCCTTTGCACAAAAGGGTAGTGCCGTAAATGACATGATTAGTTTTGGTATGAGATTGTTTTCGTTTAGCTTTTTGTTTTCAGGCGTTAATATTTTTGCATCGAGTCATTTTACTGCCCTTTCAGATGGAAAAACTTCGGCACTTATTTCATTTTCGAGAACCTTTGTGTTTATTTTGTTAGGTGTTGTACTTATGACAAGCTTATTCCAAATGAATGGCATGTGGTTGTCAATTCCCTTTGCCGAATTAATGGCAACATTATTGGTGATTGTTATATATTCACGGAAAAAGCAGAGAGAATCAAAATAATTTTCTTGACAAAACAGCAAGATTAGTGTATATTAACTCTGTTAGATAAAAATAACTTTGGCAGATATTGGTATGTTTACAGATAGAGTGTATTATATGGACGATAAAAATTTAACAACGGTAGATCTCAATAAGACGGTAAAGGTAAAACGCCTCGATACCAATGACAAAGAGTTAGAACACTTTTTGTTTACGCTAGGCTGTTATCCTGGTGAAGATATTACTGTTGTTTCTATTGTTTCATCAACATATGTCATTGTTGTAAAAGATGCCCGGTATAGCATCGATAAGGATTTTGCACATGCAATTGTTGTAGAATAATATTTTTTATAGCAAGTGTTAGTAATTTATAACAAAAATTAGTTAATAATAACAAAAAGGAGATTGCCATGAGAATAGCTTTGGCAGGGAACCCGAACAGTGGAAAAACAACATTGTTTAATGCTGTAACGG
>CAYJJW010000043.1:0-14961 GCA_964370555.1 uncultured Treponemataceae bacterium
AATAAATAAAATGATTCGCCGTTTTGTAAGTAAATAAAAATACACTTTTTACCTACCTTGCTCTTTCGTTGTTTTGCAGCGTAGGTATAACAATCATATCTTGTGTTAAAAGGCGAGTGTTGGTGAGGGCGATTTGCATACGACCTTGTAAGCCTCCTACAAGGGTAAAATCTTCACGAATATTAATTACTTCAATATCGCGCATGTCGGCTTTATTGTCATCAGTTATTACCCACACAAATTTTTTGCCATACCTTGAAACAATTGCACTAGATGGCACAAAGGTTCCTTCTACAGGATTTATAGGAATTTCGATTGTGACAAACATTCCTGCAAATACATCATAATTATTGCCAAATGCAACTTCAACTGAAAAAAGACCTGTTTGGCTGTTAGGTAGCACATTGATTTTGTCAATTTTTGCTGTAACACCATTAACATTTTGGATGCTACATTCTTGGCCCAGTGCAATAGTTTTAATATCTTTATCACTTACAGAAAGCACTGCTTTTAATGAAGAAATATCTGCAACTGTCATGCTAATTCTGCCGTCACGTACTTCTTCGTTTTCTCTTATTGTAATTTCACTTACTATTCCAGATGAAAGCGCTCTAACAACTAATGGTTCATAATATTGAATAGAACCTTGTACAGTGCGCTCAATTGAGTATAGAGGTGCATTTACCAAAACATTACTTCCTTCTTCCACATAAATATCTAAAATGGTACCAGCGAAGGGGACAGGTACTTCTGTTACTGTAATTGGCTCAACACGGGCTCCATAAAGGGCAGTGTTGTATACAATGGTTTCTTCAACAAAGGTAGTGTTTACAGACACAGTATCGCTTTCATCTTGCGAAAAAAGGGATGTAGTTGTATGTAGTAAAACTATTATAAGTTTTAATGTAGTAGATAGATTCTTTTTCATGTGTGTGTGCCTCTCAACGATGGTGTCTATTATCTTGTAAAAAGTAGTGTTTTATGGTAAAATTTTCTATAACAGTATATACAAAATTTAGTCATATGTAAATACGCATCCCGTGTAGAAATGCGTACTGTTAAAGGAATTACATGAAAACAATTTTTACATTACTCTCTCTTTTTTTTCTTTTTTCATGTAACAAATCTAACGAAAAAAATGACATAGCGCATGATGCATTGTCTTCGGCACATTCACAACTTCCCCAGTATACACTTTATGTTTCAGCAGATATTCACTGGCAGCGCAAAGACTCAAATAATCGAATTGCCTATTTAGATGAAATAATTAATACGCTTCTGTATACAACAATCAAAGATGATGTAGATGCATTAATTCTCTGTGGCGACCTTACAAATTCAGGAAGGCTCGAAGAACATATTGCACTTTCAACGCTTTTAACAGAAGCACAAGATAAAGGTGTAAACATCTTTGTTACCATGGGAAACCATGATATGGATTCAAAGCTTCCTATTGAAACACTGGAAACATTATATGGCGAGTTTGGTTTTAACGACGCAATATTTCGTGACCTTGCTTCAATGAGCTACCTTACAAAACTTAATAATGATATTTTGCTTTTGTCACTCGATTGTAATGTGTATGGAGAAAAGACAAGCACAAGAGCCGCCACAATAAGCGATACAACCCTTGTGTGGGTTGAAAAATGTCTTATGTATGCCAAAGAGGTGGGAGCCTTTGTTCTTCCATTTAGTCATCATAATCTCGTTGAACATGCAATGGATAATCACGTGGTTCATTACAATATTGATAAAAATATAGAACTCCAAAGACTTCTTATGAAGTATGATGTACCATTATACTTGAGTGGACATCGTCACGGATCGTTTGTGGCAAGTGCAAAAACTGATGACAAAGAAATACATGAAATTGTTGTTGATATTCCAAGTTCCTATCCTTTTAGATATACATCTCTTGAGTTTAATGAAAGCAAAACAATTACCTATACAATTCCAAGTCTTGATATAAGCGCATGGGCAAAGGAAACAGGTAATAACGAAAAATATCTTATGACCTTTACAATTGATGCAAAGGCTGATTATGAAAAATGGGTAAAAGAAAATGGTCTTTTAGTTGCAAAAAACTTAACCAATAACACAAAAGAGCAAAAAGAACTCGCAAGGTACTACGAAGAAATATTTATTGCTTCTAAAAATAAAACACTTTGGCAAGAAAAAGACCGACTCTTAAATGACAGTGCTCTTACATTATGGAAAAAGTACGAAGATGAGTCGGTATTTGCTCGCTGGATGCCTTGGATGCTCGAAAACTCAACAGACGACCATAGCCAAAGAAACTTTGGCCCATATGAATTATTTTTTTTCAACTCGCACCATTAATCTAAAAAGTACTAAGCCAATAACAAAGAACAAGGATAACACGGCCACACCTAAGTGTTCTTGACCAGTGAGCATGGTAACAATACCAATGGTGAATGTTCCCAAGAATGAAGCGCCTTTTCCACAAATATCCATAAAGCTAAAGTATTTTCCTGAGTCTTCTGCAGGAATAAGTTTTGCAAAATATGAGCGAGAAAGGGCTTGAATGGTGCCTTGAAAAAGTCCAACGCTCACTGCTAGAATCCAAAATTCTGTTGTATTACTTAACCCAACTGCATATATTGCGATACCAAGATAGGCTACAATGCAAATGGTTAGAATAGTTTCAGGATTGATTTTTGACGTAATTCGCCCCAAAATAATAGCCGATGGAAAGGCAATTAACTGAGTTGCTAAAAGGGCAATAATCAATTGGTTTGAATCTAAGCCAAGGGCTGAGCCGTATGCGGTTGAAAGTGAAATAACGGTATATACACCGTCAATATAGAAAAAAAATGAAAGTAAAAAGAGGAGCATTTTTTTATCTTGTATAACTTTTTTGAATGTTTGTCCTATTTCTATAAAGCCGTGTATAAAGGGATTTCCAACACTTTCAATGTGCGCCTTTTGCTTATAATTTTTAAAAAGTGGCATAGAAAAAATAAGCCACCAAATCATGTGAATAATAATGGCAATTTGAATTGCTTGAATGGTATCTAGCCCAAGGTTTTCACCAAAAAGAATTAATCCAATGCCTATTATAAAAGGAATACAGCTTCCAACATATCCGTAGGCATAGCCATAAGACGAAACAATATCAACTCTATCGTTTGTGGTAACATCGGGGAGCATTGCATCGGTAAAAATAAAGCTTAACTGGCATGCTGCCTTTGCAACAATAAACAATACTAAAAAACTAAGCCATGTAGGCATAAAACCCATAATTATTCCGGATGTTACACCCAATAAAACACTTATTAAAAAAAGGCGGTTTTTCATGCCTTTTCTGTCTGAAATAGCACCCAGCATTGGCCCCGTAAGCGCTACAATGGCTGTAACTATTGAAGATGTAAAACTCCAATAGGCAAGGTATTCAACCGAGGTTAGCCCATCAGCTTCTGCAAGATAATTAAAAAAAATGGGAATTATTGCAGTAATAAGTAATATAAATGCTGAGTTTGCAACATCGTACATAACCCAAGATTTTTCAATTTTTGTAAGTTTAAACATGTAGACACTCCTATTAATCCCGCGTTAACGGTGCGACACGAGGTCGCAAATTACACTCCCTGTGTTTTTGTCCTATGTTATTATAAGGGAAGATAGTTGATAACACAAGAAAAAAAATACATTTTTACAAAGATTTTACATGATAAGTACAAAAATCAATAAGCTTGCAAAAAAGATTGTAGTAAGTAAATTCATGGTGCCAAATTCTACTTCACCACTATGTCCTTTGTGAAAATAGGCACTTTTTTTAATTATAAAAATATATACACCAATTGCAATTGCTATACTCAAAAGCCATACGAATGATTTTGTAATATAGCCTGAAATATCTATAGTATATGAGTACCCAAGAACAATAGACATAAACTCTTCACCAAAAACACCGGTAATAAAACACGCTAAGGCTAATATTAAAAGAGCAATTGCAGAAGGTATGTCTTTATCTGAAGAATTATTTGTTTTTGATTTTCCAAACAGCATCGAGCCAAACTTAACAAACGATAAAGCGGTACCAAAGTTTATGGCAATAATTAAGCTTTGCGCAATACGTTCTGTGCCACCTGCTTGAATAAAATACTTTGAAATACTACCATTAAAGAAAGGGGCGCCTGTAATGCCCAAAATTCCTGCAATGAGTGCTATTCCCAATATGGGCATTTCTTTAAATGCTCCTCGAATCTCATAGACATTTCTTGTCCCATAATGTTTTATTAAAATACCTGCACATAAAAAAAGAAGTGATTTAAAAAAGGCATGGTTTACAATATGTAAAATAGCACCACTAAATGCATAGCTATTATCTATACTTATTCCAATTAAAATGAGACCAATTTGAGAAATGGTATGGTATGCAAGAATGAGCTTAATATCGGTTTGAAGTAGTGCAAAAATAATGCCTATTATGCCTGTTGAAAAACCAATTACAAGAAAAAATATATCGGTATCTATAACCGGTAAAAAAAGTTCTCTCATTCGTATAAAAAGGTACAAGCCGCATTTAACATACACCCCCGATAAAATTGCAGACACAACCGCAGGAGCACCGGGCGTACCATGAGCCTTTGGAAGCCAAGAGTGAAGAGGTAAAAAAGCACATTTTAGGGCAATACCGGTAAATAAAAAAGTGTAGGGAAGGGCGAGTGCTTTTGAGTTTTCAAAGTTTGCAACAAGTGGAATAAGTCTTGAAAGGCTTAATTCTCCAAATATTTTATACATATAGCCAATACCCATTAAGAAAAAAAGCATTCCAACCATATTGGTTAAAAGATATGCAAGCCCATCATAAAATGAGCGAAGGGTGCGATTATACAAAATAAGCATAGAACACAGAATTGAGCTTATTTCAAGTACTAAATATATATTAAATATATCATCTGATAAAAAGGCTGTAAAAATAAGAGACTGAAGTGAAAAAAGTAAAAATACAAAAAGGCCGTGTGTTGTTTCACGTGTTAGCGTATATAAAAATGACACCGTAAAAATAAAAGCACTTAGTAATACAAAAAGAGATGAAAGGTTATTTGCGACTAGGTGTATGCTTAAACTCTCAACAGACCCTGCAAAAAGATGAATTGAACCCTCACCGTATCTAATTGTCATAAAAATATATACACTTAGCGAAAATATAAAAAATTGTAGTATACCGGCTATAACACGGGTTACTTTTGTATTTAAAAGATACGTAAGAAGAGCAATTGGAATAGGTACAAAAATAAGAATCGCTAAAATCATTTAGATTCCTCTCGTTTTCTTGCATCAAGTGCTTTTTTCCAGTTTGTTGTTCCGTATTTATGATAAAGACCAATAAACATTGACATAGAAACCGCTGTTACCGCAATGCCTATGACAATTGCAGTAATCATTAGCGCTTGTGGAATAGGATCTGAAGGATTTGATAAAACTTCTCCAATTGGAGGTTCTGCACCTACAGTATGATTTATTGACAAAAAGAAAAGTATTACACCAATTTCCATTATTCCTATTGCAATAATGGTTTTTATAATATTTCTTCTGGCTATAACACCATAGAGACCAATAAAAAAGAGCATAAGAGAACAAATTTCAGTACTATTCATATGCATCTCCCAATGTTCTGTGCTGACTTTGACCTATGAGTCGTAAAAAAATAATAATGAGTCCCATGAATACTTTTAAACTTATAAAAATATTGGTAAAAATCATATATAAAAAGCGATATGAATCTGCAAAAGTGTAAAAAAGAAAATAAAGAGAAACCAGCACTAAAAAAAGAATATATATTATTTTTTCTAACGATTCAAATGCCAACAAAGGTAGATTTATGTGTTTATCGGTTAAATAGAGAACCATAACTAAAACAGCTAAAATTGCCCCACCTTGAAAACCGCCTCCGGGTGAATAGGGGCCAAAGGCTGTAATGCTAATACCAAAAATAATAAATAGTGGCAAAATGAGATGAAGGGATCCGCTTGCAATAGGTGAAGGTTTATAATTATCATGTTCTTCTGCTTCAACATGGATTTTTTCTGTTTGCTCTAAGCGTAAAAACTGACTTAATCCTAACGTAGAAACCAATAATAAAAATGTTTCAAAGAGAGTATCAAAAATGCGATAATCCAAATACACTGCTGTAACGGCATTAGAAGCCCCTGTGTTAAGATAGAGGCTTAGTACTTCAGTCATGAGTTCATGTGATTCTAAATCTATCGTTGTAATACTTGCATATATAGTTAGCAAAAGAATTCCAACCATAACTACGCAAAGAATAATTTTTCTCATTATTACAGTCTCCTTGCAATTGGCTTTATAACCGACAATGGTATGCCAGGGAATTCTTTTGAAATATCATCAAACATGGTTTGCATAACGTAGCTATCTTTTTCTCCATACAGTGTTATTTCATCTATGGTTATTTGATACCCAATATCATAAAAATGATCATCCAATTCTGTTCGAGTTTTTACGTGCACTAAATTTGCTTCAAGCTCTTTTTTTGTGGTGCACCTATGAATACAAGACCAAAGTTTCATTTCCATTTTTGTGTCTGATGGAAGAGCACATACCGTACACACTCTATACTTTTGCGTTCCTGCAAGTAAAATAATTGTTGCTAAGGTACTTCCAATTATTGCTTCTGCCAAAGCTACATCGGGGGCGGCTAAAAACATGTACACTAAAGCTGCAATCATTGAGCATGAACCTGAAAGAATAATTGCCACACGGAGTTTATGCGTAAAAATAATGATTGCCGATAATACAACAAGTAGTACAAGAAGGCTGTTATAGAGAATGCTCAACTACTCATCCTCCTTGTGCTTATGATAAAAGGCACTGTAGGCAATTTTATTTGTTGTAATGGGGCTAATAATAAGAGCAATAAAAAGAAGCAACAGAACCTTAAGTGTCATGAGGGAAAAACCTGTTCTAATCATAATGCCAACAGAAAAGGTTAAAAATCCGCAGGAATCAATTATTGAGCAAAGAAGGAGTTTTTGCTTAAAGTTTTTAGTAAAAAAGATAAAAATACTTCCTATAAGACAAAGAATGAGGCCAATTGCAATTAAAATATTCGCTATAATTGTCATGTCTTAAAACCTTCCCAGTCTTGAAATAAAAGAAGCATAAAATTGTGTTCCAACAAAACTTACTAACACAAATACAAGGGCAACATCTACATAATATGCAATGTCGGTAATTACCGCATACAATACAATTGTCATTGCTGTAATAGTAGTGCATTCATTTGCGGTTAAAATTCTATCCCATAGAGTTGGGCCTTTTAAGGTCGCAAAAATTAAAATAATAAATATAATGGTAAGAGTAATAAAATAAACGGTGTCTATCATTTTTTTACTCCTAAGCGCTTGTCAAATTTTTCAGATCCTTTTAATGATTCCGTTTTTATTTTTAAAACACTTACCGAACTTGAAGTACTGTTAACAGATACTGTGCCGGGGGTTAGGGTAATTGCTTGGCAAATAAAAAGTCTATCTGTTCCGGTATTGGTGTGTAGCGGAAGTTTTTCTATGTGCGTTGGAATTTTTCCCTTGCACTTTATATAGCAACGTATTGTATTAAAAGTGCTTACATATATTGCGATGAGAACCTCGAAGGCAAACAGAATATAGCGTATAAAATATACCTTTAAAACTGTTGGCGCTCTAAAAGTTAAAAAAACCGATAAGGCCGAAATACCTGCAATTAGCGCACACAATAGTAGCGTATCGTTTGCAAAGTCTCCTGCAAAAACAATAGCGATGAGAAAAAAGAAACTGCTATACACAAAAAATGTTGCTACATGTTTTAACATTACACTATTATATCATGAAAAATAAATTCTGTGGATTTTTTTTATGATTTTATTGCTACTTGACCCATACTTTGAATGTATGGTATACTTTTTTTAGTATTGCATGCATAATGTAGGTGCATACTATACAAGGAAATACATGTATATTCTTTCACTAGCTATAAAAAACCTATTACGCAATAAACGAAAAACATTTGTTTTGGCATTGCTTATTACAATTGTTTCGAGCTTGGTGTTTGTTGCAAATGCAATTTTTGAGCAAACAAATACTGGCCTACGCAATCTTTTTTCAAACTACCTTACCGCAGACTATCTTATAAGTGAAAACTCAGAAAAAATTAATAGTATTTTTGGCTACGAAATGCCGTTAGTTGCAGAATATGAGCCCGTAAAACAATTGCAGGCTTTTTTGCCAATTTCTGAAAAACTTGACAAGCATTCAAACTTATTACATTATACACCAATTATTAGTGCCGCAGCTCGTTTAGAAATGGGCTCTGTTAAGCGCACCGTTCCTTTATTTGGTATAGACTCAAAATCCTATTTTACCGTTTTTCCTGACATTAGTGTTCCAACTAATGCGCTTTCATTACTTGAAGCAGGAAATGGCGGGGTTGTGCTGAGTGCTACACTGGTAGAAAGCCTTGAAAAACAACTTAAACGTCCTTTAAAAATTGGTGAAAACATACAATTTAGTGCCTACACTGACGGAAGTTTTAGAATTCGAAAAGGCCTTTATGCAGGAAGTTTTGAGTATCCATCAACAAGTGATCCCTTTAGTAGAATTATACTTGCAGACCCTCAATTGGTACGCGAACTTTTACAATACACAAATGCAGAAGATATTATTGAAGTGAGCGTTGAAGATGATATGCTTTTTTCTGATAGCTTTGACGACTTGTTTTTTGACGCAGGCGATGATGTTGAAGATTCAGAATTTGAAAGCATATTTAATTCGATAGATAGTTTTTTTGAAACTACAGACAGTGAAGAAATTGATTATGATGCAATAATTACATGGAGTTTTATCTTAGTAAGGGCACACGAAAATATATCATTATCAAAAGTATCCAATGTGCTTGAGCGTGATGTTCTTGTCGATACCGATGTAAAACTTATGAATTGGGGAACAGCTTCCGGTTTAAGTGCACAAGCCCCCTTGGCGCTACAGATAAGCTTTAATATAGGAATGGCATTTATTATTTTAGGCTCTGTGTTAGTAATTATGAATGGGCTTGTTATCTCTGTATTGGAGCGCACAAACGAAATAGGAACAATGAGAGCAATGGGAGCTTCTAAAACCTTTATAAAAAAACTGTATGCTACAGAAATGATGTTACTTATTTTATTTTTTAGCATTATAGGAATCGCACTCGGCATTATTATTTGCGTAATTATTCAAGTAAACCCCATAATGCTACATAATAGTTTTTTAATTACACTTTTTGGAAGTGAAGTGCTACGTCCATTAATAAGTGTTCCTTTAATACTCATTCAATTAGGTGTTTCTTTGGCAATTGCCTTACTTTCATGGCAGTATCCTGTAAATATTGCAATGAGCATTCAACCTGCTCATAGTATGGGGAAAGGCTTATGATGATTATTTCCTTAGCATTAAAAAACCTATTAGAACAAAAAAAACGCTATGCTCTTATGGCAACGGCAATTGCACTTGGATTTTTTTTAATGACAATACTTTCTGCCTTATCAGAAGGTGCACTTGATACCATACGATTAAAATCTGCCCGTTATTTTTCAGGACAATTATGCATATATGGCTTAAACGGAAAAGTTCGTGAAGTAGAAAATCCTGACTTTTACATAGAAAAAATTCAACAAGAATCTCTACCCATAGATGCGGTTGCAAAGCGTTCAATATTATACGATTATTCAGAACCTAAACTATTTTATAATGGCTCATATGCATTAATTAGAAAACTTATTGGCGTTAATTTTGAACAAGAAAAAGCACAGTTAGAAAGTTTACCCTTTGTTGAAGGTGGCATAGGAGACGGCATTTTAATTAGTAGAGCCATTACCGATGACATTGGCGCAAAGGTTGGAGACACGGTAACGCTCAGCGCAAATACCGTAACAGGACAAGCAAACACCATAACGGTACCAATAGCAGGAATATTTGATGAAATAAATCTTTTTGGCTATTCTGTGTACATGCAGCGAGAACTTGTAAATGAACTTGCAGGGCTTAAAAGCGATTATGTATCTGAAATAGCAGTATATACTAAAAATGATGCCTCTTTAAACTCACTAGGTAATAAACTTCGAGACTTATTTAAGGACAATATAGAAGTTTTGCCCCCTGTATTAAACCGCGATGAGTTTAATATTGCTTTATATGATGTTCCTGAAGGCCAAAGAGCGCTTTTAATTGTAAGTATCGATGCCCAATTGGAAGAAATTACCTTATTGCTTATGGCATTTGAAATATGTACCTATTTTGTTTTAATAGTGTTTATGCTTATAACCTCAGTCGGGATAATTAACACCTACAGAGTTATTATATATAATAGAACAGGCGAAATTGGTACCATGAGGGCAATTGGTATTCATAAAAGCACCATTTTGCACCTATTTTTAATTGAAGCCCTGTTTTTAAGTATTTTTGCCATTATTATAGGCTTTATTGCAGCAGTTTTAGCATTACAACTTACCCATGTATTTCCACTTGAATTAAATCCTGCTGTAAGCATGTTTACCGAGTATAATAGACTTCAGTTTAGTATTAAACTTACCAATATGGGAATAAACATGGTATTAATTATACTATCTGTAATGATTGCAGTATGGCGGCCTGCAAAAAATGCTACAACAATATCGCCTGCAGACGCACTGAGAAAAATTTAACCATATTCTTTTTTAAGGAGATTTATATGAAAAAAATAATTATTAGTATATGTATACTTTCGCTAAGCGTAAGCGCTATTTTTGCACAAAATTCACGGCTTTCAGAAATTGATGCCTTAGTATCATTTTTTGATACCGATTTATCAGCAGAATATACCATAGTTTCAAAAGAACCGGGTGGGGCGGGAAGTAAAACCGTTGCTGCTATGTTTAGAAGAGATTCTGAAAATGTTTTTTCTATTTTAGTTTTAGAACCATCGAGTGAAAAAGGCAAAGGCTATTTAAAAGAGCAAGAAGTGTTGTGGCTTTATGACCCTGAAGATAAAAGTTTTACCTCAACAAGCGCAAAAAATAGATTTCAAAACTCAACTATTCGGCTTTCAGATTTTAATCCCATTCAATACGAAAAAAACTATCGCATCGACTCACAGTATGAAGAAAAACTTGGAAAATTTGATTGTACCGTATTTGAGCTTACCGCAAAAAATACAAGCGTAACCTATGAAAAAACAAAAATATGGGTAAGTGATGATAACTTGGTGAGAAAAATTGAAGATTATAGCTTATCGGGGCAATTAATGCGCACTACGGCAATTCCTACCTACCAAAAAATTGAAGATAGATGGATTGCAAAAACATTGGTAATTCAAGATAATTTAATGTATAAGGTAATAAATAATAAAAGAGAATATGCACGAACAACCATAACCATTGCAAATCCATCGCTTGAAGAGCTTCCTAATATTGTGTACACAAAAGAATACTTACAAAGGGCACGTTAGCCATGAAAAAACTTTGTACCATTTTATTGTTATTACCGGTTTTGCTCTTTTCGCAAGACATTGAAGATGATTACTTTGACGATTTATTTTCAGATCCTGAAGAAGACGTAATTATAACAGAAACACCTGCAGAAACAGTATTAAATGTAGTTGAAACTACAGAGCTTTTTTCGTTTTCAGGAAACTTTGGCGGAACAGCAGGCATAGGTTTTGGCCTTATAGAGGCAAACAAGGGCTTTAGCACCACTAATACAGACTTTTTGCTTGGGGCAACCGCCGACAGCGCCCTACATTTTAGCATTA
This sequence comes from uncultured Treponemataceae bacterium, assembly GCA_964370555.1. Lineage (GTDB taxonomy): Bacteria > Spirochaetota > Spirochaetia > Treponematales > Treponemataceae > CAYJFX01. Next base: position 11,788 of record CAYJJW010000043.1, read on the forward strand.
AACCGGACTCTAATGCTTCGATAGAAGGTACTTTTGAAGGTGATATAGACGATTCAAATATTGGCGATCCTTGGTCTAACATAGCCCTTACAGAACTTTTTTTAGAATATAACGTAGAAGACATAGCCATTGTATCGTTTGGGAAAATGAGTACCAGCGTTGCAACAGATTTTATTGACAAGGCAGATGGAACATCTTTTTTATTGCGATTTCCAACCGTATTAAGTGGCTTAAACTTTTACGCAAATGCAGACGATTCAACTATGGTTACAAATGCGGAAACTAAAAAAGAAGAATTTGATTTTAAAAGAATGTTGGTAGCTTCATGGTTTGATGTAGTTCTTGGACAAACAAGACTTAATGCAGGAATACGATACAAAAAACAAGATGACACCTTTATGGATGAGCGCTTTGGCTTTTTATTGGGAGCTCAAAGCATGCTTTGGAACATAAATGTCTTTGCAGAAGCACAGTATTTTACCCTCGATGATGATTATTTTTATGGTAATGTAGGTGCATACTATATTGGGGTAAACACGCTAAGTGCCATACAGTATGACGCAGAAACCGCCATTGGAAGTAGCGATGCATTGAAACATTCAGTAGAGCTAGGCTTTAGATATACTAACATATTTGACACAAAACTCAATGTTAACCTTGCTTCTAAATATCAAATAGACACAAAATCGGGCTTTATTGCCCCTGCAATTAGCATGAATCCTTATAAATATGTAACCGTATCTTTTGCTATACCATACATATTTGGAGACGAAGGCTTTTCTGTATATGATAACTTTTTAGATGGAGAGTATTCAATTAGTTTACCAACAGAATTGTCAATTTTAGCATCTGTATCGGTAAAAATTCCTTTTTAAAAAGTAGGACGGTAGTTTTTTTCTACATGGCCGTCTTTTAATTGAATGATATGGTCGGCGTTTGAAAAAATGGCTTCGTCATGCGTAGAAAAAATAAATGTTGTGTGTAAGTCTTCATTTATTTTTTTCATTAAAGCAATAATATCTTCACCTGTTTTACTGTCTAAGTTTGCTGTGGGCTCATCGGCAAGTACAATTAAAGGCTTTGTTACCAAGGCTCTTGCAATGGCAACACGCTGTCTTTGGCCGCCTGAAAGTTCATTTGGCTTGTGGTGTTTCCATTTTGTAAGGCCAACTTCTTCTATGAGGTATTGAATATAATCTGAATGTTCTTTTTTTTCTTCTTGTGAGAGTTTCTTTTTACCTAAGTTAAGGGGAAATGCAATATTTTCACTTACATTGAGAACAGGTAGTAGGTTAAAAGACTGAAAAATAAAGCCTAACACACTTCGTCTAAGTTCAGTAAGCTTAAAATCGTCGAGTGATGCTGTTTCAACATCATTTACCGTAACATGTCCGCTTGTGGGAATATCGATACAACCAATCATATTAAGAATGGTAGATTTACCTGAGCCGGATGGCCCAACAATAGACACAAAGTCGCCTGCATCGATAGAAAAACTAACATCTTGCACTGCCGGCACAATAGTTTTTCCGAGATTGTATTCTTTTACCACATTGCTAAGTGTTACAATAGACATAGGTAATTTTACCGCATATTTTGCTAATAGTCAACGGGAAGGAAAGGGACTTGTTTAGTGCTAATAAAAATGATAAAATGTATACATAAAGAAGGAGTGTTATATGAAATATGATTATCTTATAGTAGGAGCAGGGCTTTTTGGTGCAACTTTTGCAAACCTTATGACAAAAAAAGGTAAAAAATGCCTTATTGTAGAAAAAAGAAGCCATATTGCAGGAAACATTTATACCGGTGAGCAAGAAGGCATACAAGTGCATAAGTACGGTGCACATATTTTTCATACCAGTAATAAAGAAGCATGGGATTATATAAATCAATTTGCTACATTTAATAATTACATTAATTCACCCATTGCAAACTACAAGGGCGAAATTTATAATCTTCCTTTTAACATGAATACCTTTAATAAAATGTGGGGCACTGTAACACCAGATGAAGCTGCAGAAAAAATACAAGAACAAGTAAAAAAAAGTGGTATTACAAATCCTAAAAACTTAGAAGAAAAAGCAATTTCATTGGTGGGAACAGACATCTATGAAAAACTTATAAAAGGTTATACCGAAAAACAATGGGGTAGAGCCTGTACAGAACTACCTGAATCAATTATTAACCGCTTACCGGTACGCTTAACCTATGACAATAACTATTTTAATGATATATATCAGGGAATACCGATTGGTGGCTACACACAAATAGTAGAAAAAATGCTTAAAGATTGTGATATAATGTTAGAAACTGATTATCTTTTACAAAAAGAAGAACTTTCAAAACAAGCACAAAAAGTTATATTTACCGGAACCATAGATTCATACTTTGATTATTGTTTTGGGGAGCTTGAATATAGAAGCGTGCGTTTTGAAGAAAAACTTATTGACAAAAAAAATTATCAAGGTGTTGCTGTTGTAAATTATAATGATGTCGAAACCCCTTATACAAGAATAATTGAGCATAAGCATTTTGAGTTTGGGCAGCAAGAAAAAACCATTATTTCGTATGAATATTCTGCCCCCTGGACAAAAGAGGTAGAACCCTATTATCCTGTAAACAATGCTAAAAACCAAGCCTTATTTGAAAAGTACGTAGAACTTTCTAAAAAAGATAAAAAGGTACTTTTTGGCGGAAGACTTGGCCATTATAAATATTATGACATGCACAATGCTATATTAACAGCATTTGAATTGGCAGAAAGTGAAGGGTAGTATTAAGGGGCTGGATGTATTACTTGACAAATGTACATCTTTAAGTTAAAGTTGAAGTATAAAAATCAATATTGAGAGATTTTAATGATAAAAGAGCAACAAAATATTTTTTTTAACAATTCCCCAATAATAACAACAAAAAATGCCAACAGAAAAGGTTTATCAAATGAGCGCATACGTTTATTACATAAACAAGGTACTATAAAAAAAATAGAGCATGGTATTTATACTTCTCCAAATGCTCCTATAGATGAAATGTACGTTTTACAGCAAAACAAAAATATGCTATATTCACACGAAACAGCTTTGTATTTACATGACTTAATCGACCGAGATCCCTTGAACTATTCAATTACTGTTATGCATGGGTATAATTCTCAAAAATTACAGAGTAAAT
>CAYJJW010000044.1:0-7238 GCA_964370555.1 uncultured Treponemataceae bacterium
AACACAAGGTAAAGCTGAGTTCTCAATGGAATTCGAAAAATACGGTAAAGTTCCGAATAGCATTTCTGAAGGGCTTATTAAAGCTTACGAAGAAAAACGTCGAAACGAAAACAAATAAAGGACTTGCAGTGTGTTACACTTGCGTTGCTTTGTAACACATTGTAAAAATTAAGTAATGGAGGAACTTATGATTAAACAGGATCTAATTGAACGAAGTCCGGTACGATTTTTTGAACAAACTACTGATGGTGGCCTACAAGCAGGTGAAGTTGGTATTTTGTCTTCAAAAAAAGGGTTAGGAAAGACTGCAATTTTAGTACAAATTGCACTTGATATGCTATTGCAAGAAAAACAAGTTGTGCACGTATCGTTTACACAAAACGCAAGTCACGTTATAACTTGGTACGAAGATATTTTTGATGAAATGTCTAAGAAAAAGAACCTTGCAGATTCTGATGATGTTAAAAATGATTTAATTCGAAAAAGAGTTATTTTGAATTTACATCAAGATAGTTCTTCTATGTCACATATTGCGACAACTTTAAAAGCTCTTTCAACAGGATCAATCAATCCTTCATGTCTTATTATTGACGGTATTGATTTTTCACTTGTTACTGCTGAGGACTTAAAAGTTCTTAAAAGTTATGCAAAAGGTGCAAATCTTGCTATTTGGACAAGTTGCAATTCTGAAGATGCTAATGCATTGGCTGGAATTAATGCTGACGTTGCTTCTGAAATTGAAGTAGCAGTACACTTGGAACAAAAATCAGATGGCATGGATTTACGCGTAATGAAAGCTAGAGGTGCAGGCGAGCATGATACAAAACTCAAGCTTGACACTAAAACACTTTTAATGGCTGAAAAATAAGTCTATTTTAGGCTAATGAGAAAGGCTCTTCCGTTTGGAAGGGTCTTTTTTTGTGTGTGTTTAATGGTGGTGGGTAAATCAAAGAAGCAACAGAATGCAGAGTCAGAATGACTGGTAGAACAAAAAAACAGCCCTTGCGAGCTGTTTATGGTTAGTGATTTATTCTGAAATTATTCAATGGGTATTGACATTAAAGTATCGTAATCGACAACCAAATAACCATCTGAATCAATGCTCATATGGTCTGCGTTTATGAAAGTTATTGTTTGTGGTGAATTGAATGTGAAAACCTTTCCATCCGCAGAGAATGATCCACTTGCATTGAGTAATAATTGATCAATAGTAGTGTTTATTATTTGCTTTATTTCTTCTGCAGAAAAACCAGCTAGAATTGCTCCGGTAACCTTTATGCCAGTAATTTGGTATGTAGAAATGAGAGAAACATCAAATCGTAATGTACTACTGTCTTCTCTTGTAAAAGGATTATCCATTCCTGGAATTGGAATTACCATTTCATCAATATAATCTTCAACTGTTGCGGTTGCAGGTAAACTAGTATTTAAGCTAAGAAGAGATTGAAAATCACTTTGTGTTAATTTCAATTCATGATCAAACCATGTTCCATATCCTTGAAACAAGTCTTTTCCTACTTCTAAGCTTGCACCTGTTGCAGGATTATCACCGTCATAGACTTCAATAGTGAGTACATAGCCTCCATCCGTACCCGGATTTGGGCCTGGTGGATTTGGAGTTACAAAAGATGAAATATCCATTCGTACTGTACTATTATTTACCTTTGTAAGTCCCGTGCTAGGGCTAGCAGTCCAAATCTCTATAAATTCTTCTACACTTAATCTGGAAGTTCCTGCTGAAACCCCTCCTGAGTTTGTGTCGAGCATTTCATCAAAATCAGCTTGAGTTAACTGCAGTTTATGATTGTTCCACGTGCCCTTATCTGCGGTATATGACTTACGAATAGCATCTCTTAAAGTCATGTTGTTTCCATCTTGATCTATCGCTATAGTATTCAACTCTTCATTAGTTGCAGGAACTGCACCATTATAGACTTCAATAGTAAATACATAGTCTCCATCAGACTCTGGATCTGAACCAAAAAGGTTGTCACAGCCTGTTAAAAAGACAGCCATAGCAAGTACTAAAAGCACAAGCATACTTTTTGTAACGTTTTTCATACATTTCTCCTAAAATTTTTATTGTATGGTAAAAGTATATCATGTGTTTTTTTCTTGTGCAAGAGAAAAAGGGCTTATTTTATGGCATATTTTTAATGGTTCTTATAAAAATTAATCTGCGTAATTCTTGTGTAATCTGTGGATTAAAAATGACCAGTCTTGGTGGAAGGAAAAAAGCAAAAAAAACACAGGATTGGTGATTCCTGTGTTAAAAGTTTGCGGGAGACCAGACTTGAACTGGCACAGCTCGCGCCACTAGCACCTCAAGCTAGCGTGTCTACCAAATTCCACCACCCCCGCATGTATTAACCTTAATAGGTGGCAACGAAAACCATATTACCATAATTTTAGCTTTATGTCAATAAGTCGCTTGCGTAATTTATAATCTTTCCTGCAGGGGCATGAAGCTACACACTTGACAATTACCCATAATAATGGTACAAGTTTCTATGAGTATGGCAATTCCAAGTTTTTTATTTTTTTCAATCTACTGCATAGTTAATGTATACTTACCAATATTCTTTAGGAATATGGACTACACAGCGACATCGATTGGTTTTTTATTATCATTGTTTGAAATATCCGGCATTATTTTTACCTTTGTGTTATGTAAATTTCCTGAAAAAACAGGAAAATACGGAAAATGGATGCTTATTTTGGGATTGTTCCTTATAGTAATGCCATTCCCGTTGTTATTGTCAACACTTCCTATAACAGTTTGCGCAATTATACTCTATGCAATTCCTGTAAAAGCCTATATTCCAATTTCAGATACCTTTATTAATCTGAGGCTTGGTGATCGATCTGAAAAATATGGAACTATTAGAGCCTTTGGATCTCTTGGCTTTGTTGCAATGAGTCTTTTAATGCAATACACTGTAGATTCAAACACTATTACGCAGTTTCAAAGCGTACTTTGGACTTCCATTCCTGCAGTATTTATGTGTATTTCAATATTGGCAATTCCAAAGTTAATGAAACCTTTTTTACACACTCATGCCGATGAGCAAACAGAAGTACTTGTTGAAACCAAGAGTTCAATACAATCTAAGAGTTTTTTTAAACAGTTTTCACCTCAGTATTGGCTTATAATTGTGGTAATTACCTTTGGTAATCTTGGGCAGTTTGGACCACAAAGATTTTTTTCACTCTATGTTAAAGAATACTTACACAGTGACTCTTTTGGACTTCTTTGGGCAATATCGGTATTATTCGAAATACCGGCGCTCTTTTTTTCATATAAATTTATTAGAAAATTTGGCAGTAAAAATCTTATTTTATTCGCAGTTGGTATGATATCGGTTAGAGCCTTTATGTATGTATTGTTCCCATCTCTTACCGGAGCTGCCTTTGCACAAGTTCTTCATGCCATTACGTTTGGACTTTTACATCCCGCATCTGTTGTTTTTATTGCAGAAGAAGTACGAGGCACAAAAAATGGTGTTCTTGGGCAAGCCATATCTACGGTAGGTTCAGCAGGAATTGCAACCGTTCTTGGAAGTTTTGCAGGTGGTATAATTATTGACGCATATGGGTATTTGCAGTTATATACGATATTTGGCTTTATACCACTTATTGGCCTTGTAGTATATTTTTTGCTTCGAAAAAAAGTTGGGCTTAAGTCGTTATAATCCATTGTGTATTTGAATGCTGCTTCCACCTGATGAGTACTTTTTTACACGAATTTGAGATGTGATTCTCGACTGCAATGTTTCAACATGAGATATAAGGGCAATGGAGCGAGTTTCTCTAATTTCATCTAAAATGCCGAGCGCTTTTTCAAGTGATTCAGGATCTAAACTTCCAAAACCTTCGTCAATAAACATTGAATCCAGCTGTACGCCACCATTTTGTGCTTGTACCATGTCGCTTATGGCAAGCGCTAAACTAATAGAAGCTAAAAATGTTTCACCTCCCGATAACGTAGCGCTAGGGCGACTTTTTCCTGTATAATCGTCATATATTTCTAAGTCTAATCCCTTGTAGGCGTTCCCACCTTCTGCATGTTGTTTTAAGTGTAACTCATATCTTCCATTAGACATTTTTTTTAAGCGAGAATTGGCATAAATCGTTATCTCTTGTAAGTACATGCCTAAAATCCATGAATCAAGGGGAACTTTTTTAGGGTTATTTCCGGAAATAATATTGTGAAGTTTTGTGTATGCATCGTAATCAACTTCAATGTCTTTTCGTCGTTTTTCTGTTATTTCATACTCAGATAAAAGAGTTTCAAGTTGAGAAAGTCTTTGTTGCGTTTGCGTAAGAAGGTTTTGAGATTCTTTTTGATTTTTTGTATGCTCATCAATTGCCTCTTGTACTGATTCAAGAGCCTTTTGAATGTCTTCTATACCGTCTGCCACATCTTCTTTTAATTGATTGTACAAAGTAGTGAGCCTAATTGTTTCTGTGTTGTGGGTATCTACACGTTCCTTTGCAAGTTGCTTTTCATTTTTATCCATAAGGTTTTTTTGTATTATTTCTAAAAGAGGCACAATGTTTTCATATGTAAGTGTTTTTGTTTGGTTAAAAAAGAGCTTTGAGCTTTGTATATGGTCAACAAGATCTAAAAAAACTCTTTCTTTGTTTTTTTCAGCTGTTTTAATGGTTTCTTGTAAATACAAACTTTTTTCTTTAAGAATGCGACTGTTGGTTTCATTTTCTTTTTTTCGTTTTTCAAAGTTTTGTGTTGCTTTTTGTAACTCGCTTTTTTCAGTTTGTAGTTGCATAATTCTACTTTGAATTAAACTGTTTTCAACTTCTGTTTTATTTAAAATTGCGGTAAGCTCTTTTTTGTTTTCATTACTCTTTGCTTCTATCGATGTTACTTGAAGTTGCAATGCATGTTTTTTTTCTTGCAGTGTTTCTACAATTTTTTGGCTTACTGTAATTGCATCTTTTGCTTCTTGTAACTTTTTAATGTTATTTTCACTTTCTTGTATTTCATTTTGTGTTTCTTTAATTCTTTTTTTTATATGCTCAAAGTGTTCTTTTGCTGTATCACATGATGTAAACTCTTTGTATTCAGGAGTTTCACCGAGTATTAATTTTGAGCTTTCTTCTATTGAGCCTGAAAGTTTGTGTCGCTCATTTTTATGGTTTTGCAATATTATTTCTGTTTGCTGAACAACTTGTTCTTGCAATCTAATTTTCTCTGATATATCGAGTATTTCTGCTTGCTGTGTAGTAGGATTTGGGTGGTCTAAAGAACCACAAACAGGACATGCTTTACCATCCTCTAAATGTTCGAGTAATGAAGACGCAATATGTGCTATTTTTTGCTTTTCAGACTCTTTTATAAAAGTATCTAATATGCGTTTTGCATTTTCAAACGCTTTTCCTTTATGTTCTTCATTAAATGATAACATTGCATCTTCACACAAAAGTAATTCATGCGAAAGTTTTTTTTGTGTTAATTCTAACTCATTGTAGGTGCTTTGTAACACATTTTCATTTTCAATGATTTCATAATAGTCTTTAGATTTATCCTGAATAGAAGTAAGTTCTTGTTCACATTCTTGTACTTTTTGTGAATGCATAATAAGATTTTCTTCATTTTCATGTACTGATTTTTGTAAAACTAATGCTCTTTCTAAATCATGTAATAATACTTCTAATAGAGAAAGTCGTGTAATAGATTTAGTATGCTCATCTTCTTTCAGTAGCAGTGTTTTTTGTTCTAAGTCTAAAGTTTGTATGTTTTCATTGCATTCTAATAAATTTTTTGTTCCTTTTTCATATTCTTCTGAATATTGCATAAATAAATTTGCAAAGGGTTCAATTTTTTCTGCTTCATTTGCATGTTCAAGTTTTTCTGAAAGTTCTTGAATACTATTATTTTGTGCTTGTAGCAAATATAGTTCTTTTTCTATTAGCTTAAAATCTCTACCTTTTTTTTCTTGTTCAAAAAGTTTTTCTTTTTCGATTAGTAAGTTTGTTATTTTTTTTTGAATAGAATCAATATCTTTTTGTGCTTTTTTTTGCTCCTTAATTAGTTCAAGTTTTTCCTCTTGACTAGAGTCAGGATTAAACAACTTTTTTAACTCGTCTATTCGTATTTGAACTTCTTGTAAGCTTACCGCTATTTTCGATTTATCATCTTTAATTTTTTCTGTAATTTTTGTAAAGAGTTCTATAGGAAAAAGTTTTATAAGTAATCCCTTTCTTTCTTTTGAGTTTTGCTTTAAAAATGCCGCAAATTCACCTTGTGGCAATAATACTATTCTTGTAAACTCATCAATTGAAAGTAGCAATAAATTTTCTATTTTTTCATCTACTTTTGATTTTTGACTTTCTAAAAGTTGTAATCCTTCATTATCAGAAAAAAGATCCCTTTCTTTGTTTTTTTCAAGAGAATATAGTAAAGCACTTTCAGTTTCTTCTGCTACAGCACCCTTTTTATTTATCTTATTATACGGTAATGTTCTTTCAACGCGATACTCTTTTCCGTTAAGTGAAAAATCAAAAACAATAGATGAAATATCTTGTTTATCACAATAATCAGAGCGAATATATCGCTTATCCGCGCCGTTTCTTGCTCCGGGAAGTTTTCCGTATAAGGCATAGGTTATGCAGTCGAGAATGGTTGTTTTTCCTGATCCTGTTTTTCCTGTTATAATATAAATATTGTCAAGTTTGGTAAAATCAATGGAATGTTTTCCTACAAAGGGGCCTATGTTTGTTATGAGTAAATTATTGGGTTTCATGTTCTTCTAAGCCTACTTCTTTTGCCGTTTTTTCAAATAGTGCTGCACATTCAGACCACTCATTTTGTAATTCCGGTGAATTATCGTCACTTGCTATACCTAAGTTTTGTAAAAACATATAAAAAATATCATTGAGGGGAAGTACATCTTTTTTTTCAAAGAGTGTTCGTTGCTTCAATAATGTTTCTTCGGTGTTTTTATATGTACTTATTATTGCCTTTTGTTTTACAGACAATAAATAGGGAAATGTTTTTCTAAGCCGTGCTGCAAGGTTTTCTATTGGTACTTCATTAATACAGGTAAATTCAATAAAATCATCTTTGAGTTCAGTCATTTTTTCAAAATCGTCAAAGCGTGCTTCTATTTGTACCAGATTTCTTAGTGGAATGATAGGAATTGATGTAACATTAAAAACACTGCCTTTTTTTGTATCAAGTTCAAACTCAAGCCATGTTCCTCTGTCAGGAATAATCT
>CAYJJW010000044.1:7248-9611 GCA_964370555.1 uncultured Treponemataceae bacterium
CACTAAAAGAGTATGAAAGAGGAGAGCCTGCATAGTACGCATTTTGTAGAACTTTTTGCTTTTTATGAAGATGCCCTATAGCAGTGTATAAAAAAGGTGAAAATACTGTAGGATTAATAAGTTCTGCATTTCCTAAAAAAAGCCTTTCTGAATCACTTGAAAGTCCTTGTAAGGTAAAAAGGTGACAGTTTACAAGGAGCGGTATACTTGCATACTCTTCTTTTGTTTTTTGAAGCTTTGTATGCGAAGTGCAAATTCTTGTTATCGCTTCAGCGATTAATTCTTCTTGAGTTTTTAAGAGCGTTTCATCATCTGCTTGTAAACTTCCGGTTTGCAAAAAAGGTATTTGATACAAGGCTACTTTGTCGCCTTCTTGTGATGAAAGTATAATGGGCTCATCACATGTATTGGGATTTGTAGAAATAAAAATATTCTTAGATTTTAAAAAATTACTCGCATATGAATTTTTCATTAAGTTCTATTAAAAAATCATCAAATAAGCGAACTGCTTCCGGGCTTGGAATAGATCTATCATATACATCGCCTGCTATTATAAGTGCATCGTATGCAAATAAGCCTAATTCTTGTATCAATAGATTTAAAACATGGCGTTGATCTTCTATAAGTGAATACTCATATAAGACTTTTCCTAAATGTAAATCGCCTGTTTGTAGAATATTTAGCATATAAAACTATAGCAAAAAAAATGCTTTTTGGCTATACTAATAATATGGTTATCAGAGCTACAATTTTAGGATATTGCATGGGGGTTAGAAGGGCCGTTACCATGGCATTAGATTCACGAAAAGAATATCAAAATCATACCATTTATACGCTAGGTCCTTTAATTCATAATAAAACTGCTATTGATATGCTCAATGAAAAAGGCATAAGTGTACTTAATCCTTCTGTACTACATACATTAGATGCAAAAAAAAATCCTACCGTTATTATTCTCAGTGCTCATGGAACACCGTATAGTTTAAAGCAAAAAATTGAAGACATGGGAGCTATTGTTATCGATGCAACTTGTCCACGTGTGTTGGTAAACCAAAAAAAAATGCATGAATATGCTAATAAAGGATTTACTGTTTTTATTGCTGGCGATAAATCTCATGGTGAAGTTTTTGCGCTTGAAGGTTCTGTTCCTTCTAATTGCGATTGCTATGTTTTTCAAAATGCAGATGAAGCAAAAACTTTTATTACAACAAAGACATTTGATAATACAAAGGCTATTGTGTTAAGTCAAACAACTATTCGACAAAATGAATACAATGAAGTATGTGATGTTTTACAATCTGCAATAAAAGATTTAATTATACTTGATACCATTTGCCCTGCAACGCTCGAGCGCCAAAATGCTCTTAAAGATCTTTTTGAAAAAGTAGAAGGCCTTATTGTAATTGGTGGAAAAAACTCAGCCAATACCGAGCGCTTGTATCAAATTGCATATGAATTAAGTAAAAAACAAAAAACTGAAAAACCTGTTTGTCATATCGAAACGGCAAATGAAATTCCTAGTATATTTTTTACGTTGAAAAATATAGGAATAAGCGCAGGAGCATCAACTCCTGATAACGTTATTGAAGACATTGAAAAGGCCTTGCTTAAAGGAAACTTTTTGCATGAATAATTCTGTTTCTTCCATTCAGCTTACAAAAATATCTTCAAGCTCTAGTGCGCTTCAAAACGGAAGTAATGTTTTTGTTCGAGTTTTGTCTCAGGGTAAAGGCGGGGACTATGTGGTTAGCTTCGCCGGAAATAAATATACTGTATTTTCTCAAAGGCAATTGCAAGTAGGAACAGCTTTTAGAGCTTTGGTATCAATTAAAGACGGTAAGGTTTTTTTAAGTCCACAAACAATGGATAATACAAACGGTGTTAAAAAAGTTCCTGTTAACGCAGCTGATGCAGTAGAAACAGTAAGCGGATTTTTGCAAGAGCTTGGTTTAAAGAGCGATAGTATTTCGATTCGTATTGTGCAATATTTTCAAAGCGCAGGCTTACATTTTAATATGAAACTTGCTTCAAAGGCGCGCTCGATAGGTTTGCAATTTCCGGGAAAAGAAGAAGAGGCAACTGAAATAGCACTTTATTTAGAGCATAAAGGAATTATGGCTGATGTTGATTCTGTTATAGATATTCTTGGAGTTCTGTATGGTGATGATACTGGTGAGCGCCACCGTAAAAACAAGCATGAACTTTTTGATGAAAAAAATGATGAAGCAAGTGCGATAACAGATGATGAGCAGAACGTTGATGATGAAAATATTTCTTTTGATTTACTTGAATCCCTGTATGAAGCGGCTTCTGATACTCTAAATAAAAAGACGGGCCTTTTAACATATCTTAATCATCATTGT
>CAYJJW010000044.1:9641-14840 GCA_964370555.1 uncultured Treponemataceae bacterium
ACGAATCCTGTTAAATTTGGACAAAAAATTAACCGAAAAAATGATTTTTTACGTATTTTTTACTGGTAAAATTTGCAAAATTGTGGTAAAATATACAAATAGAGGGGAATTTGCTAATAAACAAGGATATTCGATTGAGTTTTGTATCGATGGTAATAATTCGGTACAAGATAAAAAACGACTAGAAGAAATGCTTGAAACATGTTTACCGAGTGATATACCGTTTGATATATCATACTCAAATGAACTATCTTCAGATGCGGTTTTTACACTTGGTTCAACTATTTCTATTGTGAAGCTTGATGCGTAATGAAAAAGAAAACTGCAATTGCGTTACAATATCCTAAAGATGCACCTGCTCCTTTTATTGTTTTTAAAGGTAATGGAAGTAAAGCAGAAAAAGTACTTGAAATTGCCAAAGAGAACAATATACCCATAATTAATGACAGTGAAACTGCTTTTGTTCTTTCACTGCAAGAAGTTGGTAGTTATGTGCCGGTAGAAACCTATGAAATTATTGCCGGTATCTTTGCATTTATAAAAAAGGTTGAGGATTATGACAGAAATTAATACAAACACTCTGCAAGAAGGAATGCTCTTTTCGTCTCCCTTATTGTTTGACGATGGTAAAAATATGTTTTTACCTGAACGTATGCCTATTAGCAAATTACATCTTGATACAATTCGACGCTGGGGAATTGAAAAAGTTATTACGTATGGTAAAGAAATTCAGTCTGCTGATGACGGACTTGATGATCTTGAAATGCTTGAAGATGCTGAAGATAATGCAGAGGATCCCCTCCTTGCATTGTATATAGATACGATAAAGCGAATGGAAAAGGTTTTTAATGCTTATGCAGAAAATGCCGTAATTGATAAAAATCTTATTGAAGATAGTGTAAAAACTGTTCACAGTTTGGTTGTTGAAGAAAGAGGTTTTGCTGTTGGAATAAGTTTTATACCGGTAAAAAATCATATGCCGTTAGTTGTTAATGCTGTTAACATAGCAGTACTTTCTGCAATTATGGCATCTGAAATGCAATTTCCTCAAAAAGATATTTTGCATTTAATTACAGCTTCATTGTTACATGATATCGATATGATTAAGCAACCGGATAAAATAATTAACAAGCCAACAAGATTATCTGATGAAGAGTATGTTAAAATTCAAACTCATTCTCAAAAGGTAATAGCTACAATACTTGAAAAGCTTTCATATCCAAAAGAAGTTGCATTAATTGTATTACAGCATCATGAGCGCTGGGATGGAAAAGGGTATCCTGAAGGGAAAAAAGGAGTTCAAATATACTTGCCTGCTCGCGTTCTCGCTGTTGCCGATTCATTTGAAGCTATGCTTTCTGAAAAGGCATATAGAAGTGCATTTATTTCTCATGAGGCAGTAAAAAATCTACTGGCAGATAAAGAGAAAAAATTTGACCCTGCAGTACTTAAAGCATTTATCTCTTCTATCGGTTTGTATCCAATAGGCTCTCATGTATTACTAAGCGATGGTGCTATTGCAAAAGTAGCGCAAGTAAATGCAGATGCACCTTTCTTTCCAACAGTAAGAATATGTGTTCCAAAATCAACTGAATTACCGGTAAACTCCTTATTGGATTTAAAAGGCCAAAAAGAGCTTACTATTGTTCGAGCCGTAAAGCAAAACGAAGTTGCATAATAATTCTTTGAGCGGTACTACAATAGAGCGAGGACTGAACGGGGAAGAAAAAGCCTGTAGTTTTTTAATTGAAAAAGGATATTCCATACTTGAGCGCAATTGGCGATCAAGGTATGGAGAAATTGACATAATTGCTTCGACAGGAGATATTTTAGTCTTTGTCGAAGTAAAAACACTCCCTCATGGTACTATAGAGTCACTTGAAATCATTTTAGGCAAAATAAAACAAAAAAAAATTGTTAAAACAACTAAATGTTTTTTACAAAAAAATCGACAATATATACAGGGCTACATTAGATTTGATGTACTTGTTGTCGATATGCCTGGATTTCCTTCAGTGTATCATATAGAAGATGCCTTTTCGGAGTGAATATGAGTGGTTCAAAACAAAGTCGAGTTAGCACTAAAATAGGTGATAGCGTTTCAGACAAAATCCTCGCAATGAGAACAAAAATCGAAGATACTTCGTACATGAGTAACGCAGTGCAAATTATTGCATTAGTATTAAGTAGGAGAATCGTCGAGCAGCCAAAAACATATTAATCTTATTAAATATTTTTTTGCTGTTAATCCGATTGCAAAAAATCATTGGCGATATCCATTTGATAATGTGCCGTTTTTTTGGTATACTATTATCGTTGGAATATCGCATGATTTTATGCATGAGATACATTAATGAGTAATGATTTAGCAAAGGAAATATTATATGGATTATAACCGTAAGCATAAGAAAAAATGGAATAAAAATAAAAAAGATAATCTAAAAAAGGATAGACATGAAACAAAGGTTCAAGTGCCATTTGTAGCTGAAAACTCAGAGGCTATCCGCTTACATAAAGAAAATGCAAAAACATGCGAATATTGTTCAAGACCTATTCACGAGCTTTCTTCAGCATTGTTAGATAAAAAAACAGGTGGAGCCATTCATTTCGATTGCGTGCTTAGTAAATTGGGCGAAACTGAAAAACTTGAAGAAAATCAAAAAATCACCTATATTGGGCAAGGGAAGTTTGCCGTAGTGTATTTTGAAAATCCGCATGACCTTCGAAAATTCACCATTATTCGCACTATTGAATGGGAAGATCATGATGCAAAATCTGAATGGCGTGATGAAATTGCCGGACTGTATAGTCAGGTTAAATAGTTATAAATTACTAGGTACGAATTACTAATTAGGTTGCAAGAATATTTGATTTAACTAGTAACTCGTAATTAGTTACTAGTCACTATTTCCGAATTTTTCTTTCATTTGGGCAAACATTTTTTCGATTGCTTTATCGTCCGATTCAACTTCTGGTTCATGGTATGAAACCAATTGAGCAGGAATTTCATCTAAAAAAGGTGAAGGTTCAGTTTCCATTAGTTCTTTGTTGCGCCGTCTTTTTCTGCATGATGTAATAAATAATTTATCTTGTGCCCGTGTAATGGCTACATAAAAAAGCCGGCGTTCTTCCTCTACATTTTTTTCGTCTTCTTCTATGCTTCTTGCATGAGGAATAATGCCGTTTTCGCATCCCACAATAAACACAACAGGAAACTCTAAACCCTTTGATGCGTGAATGGTCATTAAGTTTACTTTGCCTGAAATAGAATCGTCTTCTTGGTCATCTCGACTTAATAGTGTAATTCTATTAAGCCAAGCATATAATCCTGAATCGAAGTTATCAGGATTATTTTCCCATTGTGTTATTGAGTTTATGAGGTGCTCGATATTTAAATATTTAAATCGAGCTGCCTTTTCATTTTTTTGATATTCTTGAACTAAATAACTCCAATAATCAATTTCATCAACAAGCTCTTTAACTTTTTTTCCTAAGCCTTTACCGCCTAAAAGATGTGTTCTTTGTGTAGTAATTAATTCATGAAATTCTTGTAAGCCTTTAACTCCGGCAGAAAGTGTTGTACTGTGTTGCTCAATTCCCATTTCTTCCGTTGAAAACATTTCTTGCTCTTTGCTTTTACCATGTTTTTTTAAGAGCTCATCATCAATATGGTGCTCAATTGCTTCCCAAAGAGAACATGCTTTTTCTTTTGCAATTGCATTTAATTGTTCAATTGTTTTTCGCCCAATACCGCGCCTTGGAGTATTAATTATTCTTAATAAATTAATATCATCATTGTGGTTAGAACACACGCGTAAATAACTTATAACATCTTTTATTTCTTTTCGCTGGTAAAAGCTTGTTCCACCTGAAACAGTATACGGAAGATTTGAATCTAAAAAGGCTTCTTCTAAACTTTGTGTAAGAGTGTTTGCTCTAACCAAAACACCAAAGTCTCCGTAACGCAGATTTTCTTCTGCATGAATTGCTAGTATTTTATCGGCAATAAAGTCAGCTTCTGCTGCTTCGTTTTCAGGGAAAAATAATTCAATGGGCTTCCCAGAACCATTACCGGACCACAAAGCTTTGTCTTTTCTGTTTGTATTGTTTGAGATAACTCCATTTGCAGCCGCTAAAATAGTTTCAGTTGAGCGATAGTTTTGTTCAAGCCTAATTTCTTGTACATTCGGAAAATCTCGCTCAAACATAAGAATGTTTTCATAGTTTGCACCGCGCCAAGAATAAATAGATTGATCATCATCACCTACAACCGCAACATTCTCATGAGCTAATAAATGCATAAATTCATATTGTTGTAACGATGTATCTTGAAACTCATCAACCATAATGTATTTAAATCTCTCTCTATATTTTTCGAGTACTTCAGGGTGTTCTTTGAAGAGTCTGATTGGGAGGGCTATAAGGTCATCAAAGTCAACTGCGTTATACAGTTTTAGACCTTCTTGATAACTTTTAAATAAAGGCCTATATATTTCATTTACCGAGTGCACTTGAGGAATCCCGTTTTCACCATCCCACGACCATCTGCCTGATTTAATGTTTGAAAAAAGTGAGCCTATTTTATATACATCAAGTGCATCTTGGGTAAAGCCCAATTCTCTTCCTGCTTCTTTTATAAGCTGATTTCTATCTGTTTCATCATAAATCGAAAAGTTTTCTCTCCATCCCAAATGCGCAATATCATTTCGTAGTATTCTAACACCAAAGGCATGAAAGGTACTTACCGTTAAATGGCTGAGCTTTTTTTGTGTTTGTTCTTTGATTCGTTCTTCCATTTCTTTTGCAGCTTTATTGGTAAACGTAAGCGCTAAAATTTGACTTTGTGGAATACCTGAATTAAGCATGTTTGCAATTCTGTACGTAATAACTCGAGTTTTTCCACTGCCTGCTCCTGCAATAATTAAAAGAGCTCCATCTATAGTTGTAACCGCTCTCAGTTGTTCAGGATTTAATTGTTTTGCTAATTCTGCCAAATTCATAGGCGTTATTGTAGGTTAAAAAGAGAAAGAGTTCAAGAGGGTATAAAAAGGTGTTTTTTTCGTATGCACACTCTAAAGGCTTGTATATAATACTCCGATATATAAATAAGACATTTTTTTACAAAAAAATGCAAAAAAATGTTAAAAAGTACTTGACTGGATTGGAGTTACAGTAGAAAATAGATATGATAGAAGTAAT
>CAYJJW010000045.1:0-5062 GCA_964370555.1 uncultured Treponemataceae bacterium
TTGTGGTTACCGCTTTACAAGTTACGAACATATAGAAGAAAAACCTTTTATGGTCGTCAAAAAAGATAACAGAAGACAACCCTTTGACAGAGTAAAGCTCGAAAAAGGTATTGAAAGAGCTTTAGAAAAGAGACCTGTGTCTACCGAAAAACTTGAAAGCATTGTACATGAAATAACAGATAAAGCTATAATGAGAGGCAAAGGAACAAGAGAAATTTCTACAACAGAGTTAGGCGACTTAGTTCTTGAAACACTGCACACTATTGATAAGGTTGCGTATATTAGGTTTGCCTCAGTATATAGACAATTTGAAAACTTACAAGAGTTTATAACAGAAGTTAATAAGCTTGGGGAGAAATAAGTGGGAAAGCAAGAGAATAACAAAGAAACGGTGTTTCCTGAATGGAAAAACTTTTTAGGAATGCACAAAGAAGAAACAAATAAGGTCATGCTCATCAAGCAAGTAGTAAAACGTTCGGGAGAAGTGGGGGATTTCGACCGATCAAAGATTGTAGAGGCAATAGAGAAAGCTATTGTAGCCGTTGAGGGGAAAGAAAATGCTCAAAAAGCAGAGTACTTAACACAACGAGCAGAAGAAAAGCTCATTGCGTTTTTGGCAACAAGACATGCTAACTCAATTCCTGCAATCGAAGAAATTCAAGACATCGTAGAAACGGTACTTATTGAGCAAAATGAAGTACCTGTTGCAAAAGCATATATTCTATATAGAGCTAAGCATGAAGCAATTCGCGATGCAAAAAATTTGATGCTCGACATCGATGCAACAATGGATGGGTACTTGAGTCAGTCAGATTGGCGTGTAAATGAAAATGCAAATGTAAACTTTTCATTAGGTGGCTTAATTCTTCACAATTCAGGCACTATTACCGCTAATTACTGGCTTAAGAATATCTATTCAGAACAAGTTGCAGAAGCGCACAAAACTGCTGCTTTTCACATTCATGACCTTTCAATGTTTTCAGGATACTGTGCAGGTTGGTCAATTAGACAACTTATTATAGAAGGCTTAGGTGGAGTACCCGATAAAATTACATCAACACCTGCAAAGCATTTGTCAACACTTATACAACAAATTGTAAACTTTTTAGGTATTATGCAAAATGAATGGGCAGGAGCACAAGCATTTAGTTCATTCGACACCTACCTTGCCCCTTTTGTAAAAAAAGATGGCTTAAAAGAAAAAGAAGTACGCCAATGTTTACAAAGCTTTATCTATGGTGTAAACACACCAAGTAGATGGGGTTCACAGGCACCGTTTACCAATATTACACTTGACTGGACAGTACCAGAAGACTTAAAAGATAAACCAGCTCTCGCAGATGGGAAAGAACAAGATTTTACCTATGCAGATTGTCAAGGCGAAATGGATATTATTAATAAAGTATTTATTGAACTTATGATTGAAGGTGATGCTGCAGGTCGCGGTTTCCAATATCCTATTCCAACATATAACATTACAAAGGACTTTAATTGGTCATCTGACAACGCAAAATTATTATTTGCAATGACCGCTCAGTATGGAACACCATACTTTCAAAACTTTGTAAACTCAGATCTTAATCCAAGTGATGTACGATCTATGTGTTGTCGTCTTCAATTAGACAAAAGAGAGCTTAGAAAACGCGGTGGCGGTCTTTTTGGGTCAGATGAGTTTACAGGATCTTTGGGAGTTGTTACTATAAATCTACCGCAAATTGCATACATAACAAATACAGAAAAACAATTTTTTGATCGCTTAGATTACTTAATGGATTTAGCTAAACAAAGTTTAAGTGCAAAACGAAAAGTTGTTCAACGTCTTTTAGATGGTGGACTCTTCCCCTACACTCGCCGTTACTTGAGTACGCTCAATAACCACTTTAACACTATTGGTTTATGTGGTATGAACGAATGTTGTATTAATTTCTTGGGAACAGATATTACATCAGAAAAAGGAAAAGCGTTTGCAGAAAAAGTGCTTGTTCACATGAGAGAGAGAATGTCTCAATATCAAGAAGAAACAGGTGAATTGTTTAACCTAGAAGCAACTCCTGCTGAAAGTACTTCATATCGGTTAGCAAAACACGATAAAGATGCATACCCAGATATTATTGCATCTGGAACAACAGATCCGTTTTATACAAACTCATCTCAACTTCCTGTAGATTATACAAGCGATATTTTTGAAGCGATGGATCATCAAGAATCACTTCAAACAAAATATACCGGTGGTACAGTATTTCATACTCTTATGGGTGAAGCCATAAAAGATTGGGAATCTTGCCGAGATTTAGTGAAAGCAGTTGTAAGCAATTATAGAATTCCTTACATAACTATTTCGCCAACTTATTCAATTTGTAAAGTTCATGGATATTTACAAGGAGAAATCTTTGAATGTCCAAAATGCAAAGAAGAACAAGAAAAAGCTTTAAAAGAAAAAATAGAAAAATTAAAGCAAGAAAAGAAAAATTTAGTAGATAAAACAGCATAATAATGCTATAATAAAAGAATAAACACAAAGTGTTTTATAAAAAATCCTGGGAGGGAAAATAATGACTGAATTACGAACTGTTTCTCAAATTGACGCTGAAATTGCACAAGCTCAAGAAGAGCTAAAAAATGTGCGAGGAACAGAAACTGAAGTGTATGCAAGAATTGTTGGGTACTATCGTTCTGTAAGAAACTGGAACAAAGGTAAGCGTGATGAATATGATTTACGAAAACAATTTGTTTGGGAATCAGATAAAAACCCTACCGCTAACTATACAGTAACCGAAACTCCTGTTGCTACAAAAGAACAAGTTCAACCAACTACAGAAGTTGAAGAACAAAAAGCTGTAGCAGGTGAAGTTTATTACGAATATTTTTCAAGACGAACATGTCCAAACTGTCAACCAGTAAAAAAGCATTTAGAAACACTTGAAATTACTGGAATACATATTGATGTTGATACACCTGAAGGACTTGAAAGTGCATCAAAAATGGGTGTTCTTTCAGCTCCAACTGTTATTCTCTTTAATAATAACGGAAGCGAAATAGGAAGAGCACACAGTGTATCAGAGCTAAAGCAATTACTTACAATGAAGTGTGAGTGCGTAGCATAACACATGCTTAGCGGAATATTAATTAAAACAAGCCTTGTAGATTTTCCGGGGCGAGTTGCAGCCACTTATTTTATAAGTGGCTGTAATATTCGTTGCCCCTATTGCTACAACGTAGATCTCGTTAACCAAACACTACCCAAAGAAGACACAATAAATACTGAAGACTTATTTAATCATTTAATTAAGCGAAAAAATGTACTTAGTGGCTTTGTTCTCTCTGGTGGAGAGCCTCTCATCTATAACGAAACTGCACAAATAATAAAAAAAGCAAAAGAATTAGGATACACTGTTAAACTCGACACAAATGGATTATTACCGGACCGATTGGAAGAACTTTTTAAAACAAAAGAAACAACTCCTGATTATATTGCGGTAGATGTAAAAACAAGCCCCGATAAATACAACTTGCTACAATACAGCGGAAATGCTTATAAGAAACTGATAAAAACCATAGATATAGTAAAGGCGTTACCAGTAGAACAAATAGAATATAGAACGGTTCTTTGCCCAAGTCTTGTAAAAAAAGAAGATATAATTACAATATCAAAAATGATACCCGTAGATGCAAAATGGTTTTTTGCTCCTTTTAGAAATGAACAATGCCTCGATGAAGAGTATAATACCATAACACCATACACAGAAACGGAAATGCTTAGTTTAGTTGAGCATGCAACAAAAAAAATACATAAAGCACAATTACGCTAGTAGCATTGATTCTCGTGAATTAAGCCATAGATATCTTGACATTTGTCCTACAATATACTAAAATGATGGTGTAGATTTAAAAATTGTGCGATAATTTCTTGTAATTAAAAAAGGTGGAAAGAATGAAGCTTTCGCGCATCGTACTAATAGCTATGATTCTCATGAGCGTAATTGGTGTATACTTACGTTATGTTGGCGTAAATCATGAAAGCAATCAAAATATAGAATACCTATCCAATTTATATGCAGAACGCGTAAAATCTGTTGTTTTAGAAGCAGCAGAAGTTACAGAAGTTTTAGTTTCACTTTTAGTTGCGAATAAAGGTCATATGAGTGAATCAGAAATTGATACCATGATGAAACTTGCATACAGAGATGACAGCCATATCGCAATTGCCTATATGCCAGACGGTGTAATTACAAAAGCCTATCCATTAAAAGGTAATGAAGCTTCCATCGGGTACGATGTATTTGAAGATATAGAAGCAAGAACAGATGCAATAACAGCAATGCAAACACGAAAAATTGCCTTTTCAGGGCCTTATATGCTTATGATAGGCACCCCGGGCTTAGTAGCAAGAAATCCTGTTTATTTTGAACTAGGCGGAGAAGAGATATTTTGGGGATTTGTGGCAGCAATAATTAGGCCGTCCTCAGATGCACTTTTAATAAATACTGGTTTAACAAACCTTGACGATTTACAATATGAATATTCTGTTCAATCTAATTACAATGGAAATCACATAAACTTATATAGTTCTAAAAATTTCGATCAAGAACATGTAAGTACTTCACATAAGTTTAGCATAGGTCAGGATACTTGGCAAATTCATATGTACAAAAATGGGCATACATACTATATGGCGAGAGAAATGCTCATAGCATCTTTTGCAGCAATTGCATTTACAATTCTTATCTATTTAGCATTTAGACAATCAGAACAAAAACAAAGTGTTGCCCATACGCAGTCATTAACCGATTCACTCACAAACTTGTATAACAGAAGAGCTTTAGATAAATATGAAGAAAGACGAAATAACCACAAAAGTGAAGGATATACAATTTTTTATTTAGATTTAAATAAATTTAAACCTGTTAATGACAACTTTGGTCATCATATTGGTGATAAACTTTTGGCAATTTTTGCAGAAAGGCTTCTTGCTCAATTTAGAAAAGATACTTTTATCTCTCGTATAGGTGGAGATGAGTTTGTAATTGTTTTCCCTCTTGAACAGGACAAAGAACAATGTATA
>CAYJJW010000045.1:5072-14803 GCA_964370555.1 uncultured Treponemataceae bacterium
AGACTTATAAGAATATCAGAAGATCCTTTTTTTATTGATGGCCATGAAATAAATATTTCATCGAGCATTGGGTGTGCATCGTTTCCTAAAGATGGTTCAAGTTTTTCAGAAGTACTCTCAAAAGCGGACAAAGAAATGTTTGCTTATAAAGAACTACATCGAAAACAAGAAAGATAAATTGTATTTATTTAAACTTATCTTTGTTGATTTGCACTATTTACAAATTCATCCAAAACTGTTTGTGCATCTTCTCTACGTAAAATAGCTTGCATTGATTTGTACCACAAATCTCTCATTTCTGAAAAACCTGGAGTTGTATTGTAATAAGATCCAAAAAAATCTACTGCTTCAGAGTTCCATTGTTGTTCTTCCGTTGAAAAATCAAGCGTAATATCTTGCGAAACAGGAAACAAACCAGTAGCTTCAATAACCAAAGGTGCGTACACTGGGTCATTAGCAATAAACTCTATAAATAATTTTGCAGCTTTAATTTTGTCTTTATCACCATTATCAAAAACTGCAGGTCCTCCAACAATAAACTCAAGAGTTGGATTTTCTGAACTATTGGGGTACGGCATATAAATTGATTCAAAATATTCACCGTTATAATCAATTTTATCTGCGTTTATTTTTTCTAACTGCAACGAAAATAGTATGGTACTGGCAGCATTGGATGCACAATACATGTCTATAGCATCATTTGAGTCTAAAGCATATCCGTTTAGCAGTAAACCTTGAGAAGTAGCATCCTGTACCCACCTTGCATTCTTAACTGCGTTAGTATTGTTAAACGTATATTCTGTTAAGCTATTATTCATTAGTGGGGCAGCTCCATTAAGATTTACCATAAAAGCACGTGTACCTTGGTCGCCTGCTGTTGATTTTGCATAAAATACACCTGGTACTTTGCCTTTTGGTAATTTTTCTTTTAGTGCTGTAAGTAGTGTTTCATATTCTTGTAGTGTCCATGATCTATTTCCTTTTTTATACGGTAATAGATTAAGTACTCCTAAATCTTCAAGCATGTTTTTATTAAAAGCCATCATAAAACCACCTGAATGTACAGGATACATATAATAATTACCATCTGAGGACATAGAAGCTGCCAAAGGGCCTTCAGCTAAGTGGTCCTTATTATCTTCAATTAAATCGTTTAGAGGAACTAATAAGTCTTCGTTTCCCCAAGCTATAATTCTTCCAGGAGCATCATACGTCATATCAGGTCCGATATTTGTAGCTATTGCAGTTTGAATACGATCATACCCATTTTCAAAAGAAAGCATTGTTAATTCAACTGTTATATTTGGATGTTTTTCTTCAAAAGCATCTATTAATTCTTGTTCAAAAGCCCCATTAGATCCAAAGTTTGGGAAAGCCCACCAAGAAATTGTTGTATTTATGTCTTTTTGAGAACAACTTATAAAACATACTGAAGTAAGAATAAAAAGTATTAAAAAATGGCAAAACGCTTTGTTCATATTCAATCCTTTATAGTAAAATAACTATAGTTGATAATACCACTAAAATGTATAAATGTAAACCTATAAAAGACAACATGAACAAAGTTTATTTTTGCTCACTATAGTGAAAAATGTTGCATAACTTCTAAGTACATTCTCGGTGTATGAAATGGTCCTTTATACATATTGCCTTTTAAGTCTGTTGAGCGTCTTCCATCTCTGTGAAAATATCCAAAACAACTTCCATACTCTGGATCTATAAAATTATCCTTAAAATAAGAATGAGACAATGTAAAGTTATTTTTATATTTTTCTTCACCTGTTATAGTATATGCATACATATTTGCAATAACCGCTTCATTTTGTGGCCACCAAAATTTCATGTCATGCCAATACTCACTACATGGTTTTCCATCAATATCCTTAAAATAAATAATTCCACCATGTTCTGTATCCCAGCCCCATTTCCACATCCAATCAAGCATAGTACACCCGAGTTTTTGAAGCTCCTTATCATTTCTGTACAGTCCTTCTTTCATCATAAACCAGGCTCCTTCAATAGCATGTCCAGGGTTAAGTTGACGCCCTTCAATATGATCATGCTGAATACTTCCATCAAAGTTACACTGCTCTATTACTACTTCTAATTCAGGTCGTACAAAGTACTGTTTTATTTCTGTTAAAAGCTCATCAATA
Source organism: uncultured Treponemataceae bacterium (assembly GCA_964370555.1). Taxonomy (GTDB): domain Bacteria; phylum Spirochaetota; class Spirochaetia; order Treponematales; family Treponemataceae; genus CAYJFX01. The sequence continues at coordinate 7,229 of CAYJJW010000045.1, forward strand.
AAATCGTTACAATAGGAAACTTTTTCAGAATCCAACATTTCAAAGGCTAAACGAAGTTCTGCAACAATGTTTAGTAAAATCATAGGAAGGCCAAAACCGCGAGATGCCCTGTTATTAGGATCAAATTTGGGAATGAGAGCACCGGGAGTATTGAGCGTTTTTTGAACCCCTTTAAAAAGATCAAATGCCTTATCGCAATATTCTTTATTACCGGTAGCACGAGCATATGATGCAAAACCTACAATAGCAAATGTTTCACTAAACACATATCGTTGTCTTTTAATAACAGGTTTTCCATCATTAGTAACGCGAAAGTACATTCTTCCGTCTGTATTATCGGTACAATATTTTTCAATAAAAGACACTAAAGAATCGCAAGCTCCAAGACAATCATTTATTAGAGAAGCATCATCGTCTCCAGTAGTTTTTTGCATTTCTTTTAGAGCAATTGCAGATGTTGCGAATGTCCAAAGAGAGCGACCTTGAAACCACACCGATTTATCAGTTTCAATAATTGAACCATCACGGTCTAAGCCTGTATAAATTCCACCGTAAACCTTATCAATTCCATGTTTTAACCAAAACGGTAAAATGGTATTTTTTAATGTTTCGTAATATTCTTTTGAATATGCTTTTTTGTCAAAGTTCATAATTACTCCTTATATTTTATATACTAAATTCTTTAACTGCATCAAAAAATGCTGTATAATTCTCAATTGGTGTGTCTTTAGGAATCTCACATCCCGCAGATACTATACACTTTGATTGCATTGAATCAATTAATTTTTTAACAGAAAGCCTTATTGTTTCAGGTGTACCTTCTTTTATTACAGATACTGGATCTAGATTTCCGCATAGCACTTGATTTTTCCCTAATAGCGGAATAAACTGACGCATATCTGTAACCAAGTGATCTACATCGATAATATTTGCACCTGCACGTATTAAATGTGGTATTATTTTTTCTGTATTACCACAAATATGCATTTTTGAATACACACCTAAACTAGCCATGTGCTTAATAATATCTTTATGATGCGGTAAAATATATTCAATATAAAGTTCTTCACTAATTTGAGATGTAGCAGCATCTCCTATTGAAATATAATGACATCCTGCTTGAGCTTGTAACGTCATCCATTTTTTTGCATTCTCTACAATTATGGAGAACACCTCATGAAGCTCATCGGGATAATCGTAAAAATCCATAAAAGCATTGCTCATATCTCGAAGGTCACAATATTCTGCAAGAGGCCCTTCTGTATGGCCTCCAACAAAGATATCGTCACCAGCCTTTTCGATATAAGTAGCTACTCCCTGCACTCTATTCATCATTGCTCTATTAGATTCAATGTCAAGGGGTTTAATTTTTTTAATGTCAGTTTCAAAATCCTTTATGAGATTTTCACGAGGATGTGGTAATTCATCGTGTGGGTACACTACATCTAATCCATATGCACCTGCTTCACAATACGGAAATCCAGATGGATGAACACAATCCATTCCATATTTTTCTGCAAAGCCGAGCATTGCTTCAACCTGTCTGTTTGGGTCGAGACAATACTCACTAAAAGGCACACCTGTTAAAGCTGCAGCGTATTGCATTACTAAAGGATGAAATGGTAGTCTATCTACCTTTTCACCTTTAATAAAATTTATTGCACGTTCTTTTGAAGTTAACTTCATAATTATGTCTTAATAATTCTTATACTTTTCAATTGCTGAGTCTATCATTTTTACACATTCATCAATTTTTGCTTCATCTTCTTTTTGAATTTGAGCTAAAGGAAGACGAGCAGTACCAATATTCATACCTTTTCTTTTCAATACTTCTTTTATTACCCCGTACATATTACCTTTACATGAACAAAGAGCAACAATTATATCACATACAGAATATTGAACCTCTCTTGCTTTTGCAACTTCATTTTTATTCATCAATTCGTATATTTTTAAATATAATTCGGGCATAGCACCAAAAGTACCACCAATTCCACCATCTGCACCCATAGCGAGTCCAGCAACTAGTTGCTCATCTGGTCCATTAAATACTACTCCATTTTCAGCACAAGTTGATTTCCACATTTGAATATCATGTGTTGGCATCGATGAGTTTTTAACACCAATAACGCGCGGATTTTTTAACATTTCTTTTAAAAGAGGTACCGATAATGCAACACCTGCTAGCTGTGGTATATTGTAAATCATAAAATCAGTATTTGGTGCCGCTTTAGATATTTCATTCCAATATGTTGCAATTTGACTGTCTGGAAGTTTAAAATAAATTGGTGGAATACATGCAATAGCATCTACACCTAAACTTTCTGCATGGCGTGCAAGTTCTTTACTTTGCTCAATATCAGTACAAGCAACATGGGCTATTACCGTAACTTTTCCCTTTGCAACTTTCATAACATTTTCTAGTGTTATTTTTCTTTCTTCAACTGTTTGGTAAATACATTCCCCTGAAGAACCACAAGGATATAAACCATGGATTCCTTTATCAATTAAATACTTTGTTAGCGCTTGTGTTCTCTCTGGGCTTACGTTTCCTTCATCATCATAACATGCATAGAATGCTGGTACTATACCTTTGTACTTTTCTAAATTTTTCATACTTGTATCCTTATGTTTTATTTTTAGACTTTCTATAATAAAGTCACTATGCCTTTTACCCTTTTACTGCTCCAATCATAATACCTTGTGTAAATGATTTTTGGAAAGCAATAAAAACTATAATTATTGGCAACGCTGAAAGTGTAGCACCTGCCATTAATAACCCAAAATCTACCCCAAACTCACTCATAAGTGTTGCTAAACCTAATTGAAGTGTAAGGTTTGCGCGGGAGTTTAACATAATTAATTGTAAAAAATAATCATTCCAACTTGAAATAAAAGTAAAAATTGCTAAGGCTCCAATTCCGGGCTTTACCATTGGAACAACTATTGTTAAAAACACTCTTATTTCACTTGCACCATCGATTTTTGCAGCTTCTAAAAGTTCTGTTGGAATGCTTTCTGAAAATTGTTTCATTAAAAAGATTCCAAAAGGCCAACCAACTGCAGGCAATATTACGGCTAATAAAGTATCATGAAAGTTAAAAAAACTTACCAATTGTACAAGTGGTACTAATACAACTTGCTTTGGAAGAGCCATTGCAAACACAAACATGCTAAAGATAAAAACACGTCCAAAAAAACGTTTTTTTGCTAATACATAGCCTGCTAAGGTTGCAACAAGGCAAACTAAAACCATAGTTAAAAGAGAAATAACTACGCTATTAAAAAACCACTCAACAGCTGGCTGATTAAATAATTTATCCCATGACTCCATTGTTGGTGTTTTAGGAAACCATTCAGGTGGTAATATTAAGGAGCTTCTAAGATTCTTAAAAGACCCTGTAATTGTCCAATAAAACGGAAAAACAAAAACAAGAGATAATGTAACCAATAATGTTATTGTAATTCTATCAAATATTTTTTTTCCAAAAGATCTAACCTTTGCCATTATGACGTTCCCCTTTTCTTAGTTTCCATCTGTTTTAAATACTTTATACTGAACCATACTTATGAGTCCAATAATAATTGCAAGAGAAACACCCATTGCATTAGCAAAGCCAAACTGTTTTAAGCTGAAAGCTTGTTCGTATACTAAAAACATAACGGTTGCCGAGTGAAAACTGGGTGCTCCGTTTGTTAAAAGCTGCACAAGATTAAAACATTGAAAAGTGTTTATTGTTGTTATAATAACTACATACAAAGTAGTAGGCATTATTCCGGGTATTGTAACATGTTTAAAAACTTGCCATTCTGAAGCACCATCTATTTTAGCAGCTTCAAGCTGCGATACATCTAAATTTCCTAATGAAGCTATATACAAAACAATCGGCTGCCCTACACTCGTTGTAATTAATACTGTAATAATTGTACCTAAAGCATAGTTTTTATCGCCTAACCACGAAATATTTTTATCAATTGTTCCAAGAACATCACGGAGTAACCAATTTAACACTCCATTGTGTTCATTAAAAAGCCACGCCCAAAAGACTACAACGGCAACACTTCCGGTAACAACCGGTAAATAAAAAATTGCTCTAAATGTTGCTCTTGTAATAGGTTTTCTATAATACAAAACATACCCTGCAAAAAGCGAAAACAGTACAATTATGGGTACTGCTACCACTACCAAAATAATGGTATTTTTTAATGCACGTAAATAATATTCATTTTCATCAAAAAGTCGAATATAATTTCCTAATCCATTAAATTCGAACGTTGTACTGGTATAATCAAAAAAACTGGTAAAAACACCCATACCCATAGGAACAAGAATAAAGATGCCAAAGAAAAATAAGCTTGGAATTAAAAATAAGTATGCAACGAGTGTTTCTTTTCCTGATGAGCTTAAATTATGATACCAGTTTTGTCTAGACTTTGATAACATTTTACTATTCCTTATATAATAAAAGGGGCAAGCACAAGTGAAGCCCCTTTTACATTACTAATTAGAGAGTACCGTTAGCACCATCTGTAAATTCTTTAGCTGCTTCTTCGCCATCAATTTCGCCATTGGTTAGTTTTTGAAGTGTTCCAAACCAAATAGGTCTCATCGCAGCAAAGCCATCAATTGTGTTATAATATGGGCTGTAATATTTTTCAAGTGTTGAATAATATTCCATCATTTCATTTCCTGCATAAAGATTACCAAAAGATTTTCTTACAGGAAAAACATTTGTAGCTTTTACGTTTTGAGGTCCAACTGTTTCGTCATCACATAACCATGAAATAAACTTTTTAGAAGCTTCAATTTTTTCAGCGTTGTCATTATCAAAAATAGCAAAACCGTTTACTAAGTATTCTAATGTTGTATCTGTTCCATTTGGTGATGGGAATGGCATAGCTAGTGCTTCAATGCCAGATGCATCAAGCTCTTTTTGGCGTTGGATTTCTAATCCTGGTGACCATAAAGACATTGCCCAGAAAGTTGAGTTGATAGGTGTAGTAAAGTTTGTTATTGATTGTCCACCATCAGATGAAATACCAGGGGATAACCAACCTTCTTTTAAACCTTGTTCTACAATTTCAAAAGATTCAATACCTTCAGGTGTGTCCATTGCATATTCAGTTACTTCAGCATTAGTAATACTTGCGCCACCTAAGTTAGGAATAAATGCACGTGTACCTTGGTCTCCACCTTGGCTTTTTGAAAAAATTTCAACACCTAAATATCCTGCATCAGCCATTTTTTTAGAAAGTTCAATAAAGTCTGAAGTTTTCCATGTTCTGTCGCCATTCATATCTACAATATTCATAAAGTCATCATAGAGTCCTGCATCTTCAAGTGCAGTTTTGCTTACAACCATTGTAAATGCTGCAGTACTTAATGGATACATCCAAGTGTTTTCACCATCGCCACTAGCTTGTAAAATTGCAGATGTGGTAAGATCTGATTCAAGTCCGCTTTCTGAAACTAAGTCATCAAGAGGTGCAAGATATCCTGCTTTACCCCATTCAACAATACGACCAGGAGCATCAAAAACAATGTCTGGAGCGGTTCCACCTTGAATAGCGGTTGTAATTTTTGCAGGTCCACTTGCAAAGTCAATCATTTCAACATTAACTTTAATACCGGGATTTTCTTGCATAAATTGTTCAGCGAGATCTTTTTCATATGCTCCTGAACCACCATCTGTTTGAGCAAAAGTTGGGAAAGCCCACCATGTAATAGTGGTAACGTCTTCATCTTCTCTTGAACCGCCTGCAAATACCATTGCGGTTACAAGAACTGCCAAAACTGCAACCATTGCAATTTTTTTCATAATTCTTCCTCCATCTTATAAAAGAATAAAAATTTATAGTTTGTACTACAAACTATATTTAAAGTATAAATCGACAAAATTAATTTGTCAAGTAAAATTTTACTCTATGTATCAGTTCATAATGTTATAAGAGTGTTTTCTTTACGTGCTCTGATGCTAGTTTCTGCGATAAGTACAGAGTTTAAAGCAGAAGATCCATCAAAAAGATCCGCAATAAAGGTATCAACACCACTTCCTTGCACAGTGTGTACAAAAGCATGTAATTCTTTTCTAATGTGTTCTTGAATATATTCAACCGGACGTGTTGTTGGCTTTCCGTATATAATGCCTGCATCTTGATTTAAGAATAACTTTTGTATTGCCTCATTACTTTTAGGATCGTCGAACAAGGGTATTGTTTGACTTTCTTTATCAGATTTTACTATTACCTGAGAATTACTAAAATCTATTAAAGCACCCATTTTAGAACCATTTAATCTAATAAAGTGATTTGATATTCTAAAACCTGAACCATATTGTAGAGTTGCAAAACTATTATTTGGAAAGGTGAAAGTCAACAATAAGACATCATCTTCATCACCAAAACCTTCTTCATTATGAGCAAGATTTCCACCCACTGCATAAATCGTACTTGGAAGCCCCATAATCCACTGTACAATGTCTATTTCATGAATGTGATGAAACAAGTGTCCACCAGATTTATCTTGCATTTTTTTCCAGCTAACTTCTTGTGCTTTATGTTCCCATCCGGTTCTTTCAACATGTATACTGAGAACTTTTCCAAAATCGCCTGATTCTATTAATTTTTTTACATGTTGAATTCCGCTGTAGTAATGCATAATATGCCCAACCATCAAAAAACAGTTTTGTTTTTGACACGCTGATATCATTTCTTTAGCATCGCTACTACTTAGTGCAAAAGGTTTTTCACAAAAAATATGCTTACCTTTTGATGCAAATAATAACACATGTTCTTTGTGTAAGTAATTTGGAGAACAAATAATAACCGCATCAATTGAGTTATCATTTGCAACATCTTCTATTGAGTTAGTATAGGAACAATTAAGTTCAGTACCTAAGCGTTTTGCACCTTCTCCCGGACTATACACTATCGCTAGCATTTTGGGATTTATTTCAAGTAATGCTCGTGCAAACTCACTTCCAAAATGTCCACACCCAATTACGGCAAACTTTTTTTCTGTATTCATTTATCTGTCCTTTAAACAAAAAGTATTACATAGTTTGAAAAAACTATAATAATGCTAAGCTACAAATTTATCAAAACAAAAGTACTGAAAGTACATACTACTTTTCTTCAACCAAATGACATGCTATAAAATGCTTTTTTCCATCGATATGTAATTCACGCAATGTAGGTTCTTCAACTTTACATCTATCGGTACACTTAGAACATCTAGGATGAAATGTGCATCCGGAAGGCGGATTTGCAGGACTTGGAACATCACCTTGCAATGGAATGCGTTTTTTCTTTTGCTTAATATCTGCAATTGGTATTGCAGATAACAAAGCTTGTGTATATGGATGCAAGGTATGCTTAAACAAAGATTCTGTATCGGCAAGCTCTACAACCTTTCCCAAGTACATAACAGCAATTCTATCACTTATGTATTCTACAACTGATAAGTTATGAGTAATAAATAAGTATGTAAGATTTCTTTCATCTTTAAGTTGTTTTAAAAGTTTTAAAACTTGAGCTTGTATAGAAACATCAAGTGCTGAAACTGGCTCATCCGCT
>CAYJJW010000046.1:0-8018 GCA_964370555.1 uncultured Treponemataceae bacterium
AAAGTGATGCAAGAATTATTCGTGACACTTATGAAGATATGTTTTTCTTAATTCCAGGCTATGGGGCACAAGGCGGGGCTGCTCGCATTTGTGCAACCTTACTCGATAAAGCAGGCGGAATAGTAAACAATTCTCGCGGAATTTTATGTGCTTGGAAAAAAGATGAATCAATTGCTGAAAAAAGAGAAAGTGGAAGTTTAACACTTGATGACATTGTACGTTCTGCACACAATGCTGCAAAATCTTCAAAAGAAGATTTATTAAATGCTAAAGAACTCTTAAAAGGATAAGGCTATGTGCAAAACCCCAACAGTTTTTACCTTTGCTAAGGTGCAAATTTGTAAAAATATTGCACATGATGTGTTTAAGCTTGTCGTAACGGCAAATTGTCCGTCTCCAAGGGCGGGGCAATTTTTTATGCTACGCTCAAAACCTTCAAACACACTTCTTTGTCGTCCTATTAGCATGTATCGTTCTAACGATATAGGTGAGGGTCTACAAGAAATAGAGTTTCTTATTCTTAAAAAAGGAAAGGGGACGACTGAGCTTTGTAATTTGCGAAAAGATGATGAAGTTGACCTTTTGGGGCCTGTTGGAAATATATTTGAAAAACCTTCTAGTGGAAAAAATATTGCTATAATTGGTGGCGGAATTGGTGTTGCCCCGGTTGCAGGCTTTGCTTCTACTTTAGAAGAAAAAAGCTATGACTTTTTTGCAAGTTTTAGAACGGGAAGCTACGGACTCGATTATGTTAATGCAAAAAATCTTGCAATATCTACAGATGACGGAAGTGTCGGAACAAAAGGGATATTACCAGCAATTTTTAATAGCAGTACACTCAAAGAAAACAAATATGATGTTGTGTATGCCTGTGGGCCTCATCCAATGCTTGCCTATATTCAAAAAACCTGTATAGAAGCAGGAGTGAAATGCTTTTTAAGCTTAGAAAGCAATATGGCCTGTGGAGTAGGTGCTTGTTTAGGCTGCACCATTCCTACAACAGAAGGAAATAAACGCTGTTGTAAAGACGGCCCCGTTTTTGACGGCTCGATTCTAGTTTTATAGAGGAAATTATGCAAAAAACAATAGATTTGTCTGTAAATATTGCAGGCATTACATTTCATAATCCACTTATGGCGGCATCTGGTACCTTTGGCTATGGTTCTGAATACGATGGCATTATAGATGTAAATGCACTTGGGGGTATTTGTTCTAAGGGCTTAACACTAGAAGCAAAAAGTGGAAACGAAGGCGTGCGTCTTATAGAAACTCCATCAGGCTTAATAAACTCAATTGGGCTTGAAAACCCTGGAATAAAACACTTTATTGAACACGAACTTGAAACAATGATGCAATTTAAACCTGTTACCCTTGTAAACTTATCGGGTTCTTCTATAGATACATACGTTGAAGGTGCAAAACTTCTGGATAGTGCAACAACAAAAAGTGGCAAAAAAATTGAAATGATTGAGCTTAATATAAGCTGCCCAAATGTAAAAGCTGGAGGAATGGCTTTTGGGTTAGATTGTGCAAGTGCAGCCGATGTTACCTCAAAAGTAAAAGCAGTTACAAATATTCCACTTATGGTAAAATTGAGTCCAAATGCCGCAGACATTGTGTCTATTGCACACGCGGTTAGAGAAGCAGGGGCTAATGCAATCAGTATGGTAAATACTTTTCAAGCAATGGCGATCGATATTGAAAAGGGTGTGCCTTTTTTTAAGAATATAAAGGCGGGGCTTTCGGGGCCTGCAATTAGACCAATAGCTTTACGTATGGTGTATGATGTGTGCTCTTCTTTTGCAAAGCTTTCTAAAGAGGATCAAATACCTGTTGTTGCTCTTGGTGGCATAGAAAAATGGCAAGATGCCGTTGAGTTTATTATGGCAGGAGCAAGTGCCCTTCAAGTGGGAACGGCAACCTTTGCTAACCCATCATGCATGATTGAAGTTATTGCGGGGCTAAAAGACTATATGGCACGAAAAAATTATAACTTAATAGAGGATTTCAGAGGCTCTGCGTTATGATATAAAATAATTTATATACAAGGAAAAAACTTTATATATAATATATTTTTTTCTGTACAGAGAAAAAAATATTGACTTTTTTATGATTTCATGTCATAATTATTCTAACGAGGTATCTTTATGGTCATGAGAAAAGAATATCTTGATAGAATAATAGCTTTTCGCGAAAAAAAAGTAATAAAAGTTGTTACAGGGGTAAGGCGTTGCGGTAAGTCGAGTCTTTTTACTCTATATCAAGAATACCTAAAGTCAACAGGGGTTATAGATGCGCAAATTATATCACTCAATTTAGAGGATTTAGAATACTCCGATTTACTTGATTATAATGAATTATACATTTTTATAAAAACACTGCTACGTAAAGATACATACATGTATGTTTTTTTGGATGAAGTGCAAAACTGTGATGGGTTTGAAAGAGTTGTCGACAGCCTTTTTATAAAAGATAATGTTGATGTTTATATAACTGGCTCAAATGCACATATGCTTTCTGGAGATCTTGCAACATTGTTATCAGGAAGATATGTAACAATCAATATGCTCCCGCTTTCTTTTGAAGAGTATTACCGAGTGAAGGTTAGTGGTGATGTAAAAATAGCAGATTTAATTAATGAGTATATTCAGTTTGGTTCTTTACCCTATATTGTAACAACACCACAAGACGTTAGATCAAAGCACTCTTATATTGATGGGGTGTATAATACTATTCTAGTAAAAGATGTAGCAAAACGAGAAGGTATAAGCGATATTCCACTTTTAGAAAGCATTGTAAAAACAATTGCTTCAAGTGTAGGCAGTCCTATTTCAACAAAAAAAATTAGTGATACGATTAATTCCTCTGGAAGAAGAATTTCTGTAAATACTGTTGACAACTATTTAAAGGCATTAACCGACAGTTTTATTTTTTATAAAGTAGACCGTTATGATATAAAAGGCAGAAATTATTTAAAAACTCTTGGTAAATATTATGTAGTAGACACAGGCATTCGAAACCTTCTTTTGTCAACACAAAGCCAAGATTTAGGACATCAAATTGAAAACATTGTATACTTTGAATTACTTCGCAGAGGGTATAAAGTTCATGTAGGTAAAATTGGTGAAAATGAAATCGATTTTGTTTGTCATGGAATGGATGACATTCTTTATGTACAAGTTTCAGCTTCTGTCTTAGATGAGAAAACACTGCAACGAGAGCTCTTTCCACTTCAAAAAATTCGTGATAATCACCCTAAGCTACTATTAACACTTGATGAGATTGGTGCAGGCGCAAATCATAATGGTATTCGACAATATTATCTTATTGATTGGCTATTAAAAAGAGTGTGACTCTCAAACAATTGATCCTACTTTTTCAACTGCGGCGTTTCTTGCGGCACACCATGTGCCTTTAAGAAGCGCTTTTTGTATGTCTATGTCAGCTCTTTTTGTTTTAGCTATCATATACTCATACAAAAAGCCTGCAGAAAATGAGTCTCCACATCCTATTGAGTTTACAACTTCTACATTTTCAATTGCTTGAAAGTAGGGCTTGCCTTTATACGATGCTAAGGTTGTGTCTTTTCCTCTCGTTATAACAATGCAGTTTTGAAGCTCCTCGCTTTTTTTGCAAATTTCTTGTATTAGTTTTTTTTCGTTATTTTCGCAAAGTAAATCAAATGTTCCGCAAAACTCTTTTGCATTAATTTTAATAATTTCTGGCGTACATACATCTAAAACAGAGAGTAAATCTTTTCCCCAAAAATCGACTAAAACAGTAAGACCTTTTTCAACTGCTTCTTTGCAAATTGTACTATTTAAATTTTCTGCCCATATTTTTGGCCTGCTTCCTGCAAAAACGAGTGTGTTTGATGTTTGGATGGACTCTCTTATAGTATTCAAAAGTTCTTTTTCAGCATTTGAAATTTCTGCAATAGATGCTTCATCTTCTAATACCGGCTCATCCATAACAAGCTCTGTTACATTTTTATGATTTGTTTCAATAATAGTAATACATTCACGTGTAAAACCTGGGATAAGAATAGGCTTTACGTTAAGCTTATCTACATTTGAAAGATTCATAAAAATATCTTTATTTTCTTTTCCAATCGGGCAAATAACCGACGAGCAATCATTTTGAAGCTGGTTTAAAACCCTTGCAACATTTACCGCTTTACCCGACGCATCAAGTCTAAAATGAGTAGAACGATTTACCTCATTTATTTGTACTTTGTTAAAAGTTGCAGTGCGTTGTAAGGTTGCAGATAGGCAAAGGGCTGTAATATGCATAGGTAACTCCAAAAAATTAATTGTAATTATATTATACGAAACAATTATAAACTTTACAATAAAAAAGACATGCAATTTTCTTGAAAAACTACCCTTACTTGACATTAGCCCTTCTATGTGGTATGTATAACTATGACAGAAAATAAAACCCCTCTAACAATGACAGATGTACGTACTACATGCGCCGGTGCAGTTGCCGCAATGTTAACATTATTAGCTAAGCAAAAAAAAATTGATCTCACTGTAGCAGGTTTTTCGGTAAATGCAATTTTAACGAGTGATATAACTATTGAAATACCACCAAATCCAGAAATGGGTGATGTTGGAATACCTATGTTTTCTTTTGCTAAAGCATTTCGAATGGGACCTCCTCAGATTGCAAATGACATTGCTAATATGATAGAAAATGACTGTGAGGCCGCAGAGATGGGCACATTTGTCGCTGTGGGGCCGTATGTAAATATAAAGTTAAACAAGTCTCTTGTTTCAAAAATTGTTCTAAAAAAAATATTGGAACAAGCTGAAAACTATGGACACTTTGATGATATTGGCAATAAACCCTTGGACGGAAAACGTGTAATGATTGAGTTTTCAAGTCCAAATACCAATAAACCACTTCACTTAGGCCATCTTAGAAATGATGCACTTGGTGAAAGCTGTTCTCGCCTTCTAAAAGCAGCAGGGGCCGATGTATTTAAGGTAAATATTATCAATGACCGAGGTGTGCATATTTGTAAATCGATGCTTGCCTACCAAAAATTTCATGCTGAAAAAGGTGAAACACCACAAAGCTTAGGAATAAAAAGTGACCGTTTTGTAGGGGATTGCTATGTTGAATATAATAATTATAGTTCAGAGCATCCGGAGGCAGAAAAAGAAGCTCAAAATCTCCTTGTTGAATGGGAAAAAGAAAATAAAGAGGTACGTGAGCTTTGGCGCATAATGAATGACTGGGCTATTAGTGGTGTAAAGCAAACTTATGAAAGAACAGGTGTTTCATTTGATAAACTTTATTTTGAAAGTGAAACATACCTTAAAGGCAAAGAAGAAATTTTACAAGGCTTAAAAGATGGAATCTTTTATAAAGAAGAAGATGGTTCTGTATGGGTAGATTTGGCAGAAATAAATCTTGATAAAAAAGTTTTATTACGAAAAGACGGAACCGCCCTTTATATGACGCAAGATATTGGTACTGCAATTTACCGCCACACTGACTGGGATTTTAATCAGCTAGTATATGTTGTAGGAAATGAGCAAAATTATCACTTTACGGTACTTTTTTATATCTTAAAAAAACTTGGCTATAATTGGGCAGATCAACTATTTCACTTATCCTATGGAATGGTAAATCTTCCCGAAGGAAAAATGAAAAGTCGTGAGGGTACTGTTGTTGATGCAGATGATTTAATTGATGCATTACGAGACGGTGCTATAGAAGAAATTACTGAAAAAGGTAGGGAAAATGCTGTTGGCGATGTAGCCGAAGTTGGTGAAAAGGTTGCATTGGGCGCACTTCATTATTTCTTACTTCAAACAAGCCCTACAAAGGACATGACATTCAATCCAAAAGAGTCTCTTTCATTTAATGGAAATACAGGACCCTATGTGCAATATATGGGTGCGCGCATTACTTCGATTCTTAAAAAAGCACAAGAAACAGGGTGTGAAGAGGGAGCCCAAGAAGTTATCTTTTCATTGCTAAAGCATGATGCAGAATGGGAATTAGTAAAAATACTCGAAATGTATCCAAAAACAGTACAAAAATCTGCAGAAAATTTGGACCCAAGTTTACTTGTAAATTATACCTATGATGTTGCAAAAGCTTTTAGTAGATTCTATCACGATTGCCCAATTTTATCGGCTGAACAAAAAGATCTTATGCTTGTACGCTTAAAATTAGCTCAAAGTACACTTTTAGTATTAAAAAATGCAATGAACTTAATACTTGTTCCTTTTTTGGAAACAATGTAGAGCCTTATACTCCACGTAAGGGACTTATAGCATAAATTTATAATATAGTGTATAATGCACTCATGATGTTTAAAAAGCTACTTGTACTTACTATACTACTTGCCTCTGCCAATACTCTTTTTTCGCAAAAGCAAGATCTTTATTTTTGGTACTGGGATATTGGAACTTCTGCGGCTGTATACGGTGATAATTCTGTTATTCAAGAAAACAATATGGTTCATTCTGAAAATATTACTCGTTTAATTATCACAGGCGATATTGGAGCAGGGGTAGATTTGGATGACAGAGTTAGGCTTTTAACAGGTGGTATCTTTCTTACAGATATAGCCTTTAATTCTGATGTACATGCAAATCGTTTAGATTATGGATTTTTTACTGGAGTTAGAATTTATCCAAATCTTGCAGGCTTAAACTTTGGGGTTGATTATGTTTTAGGAGCTCGAAGCGACTTTGTAAAGCTTCCGGGGAAAACAGACTCTCGCTTAACTTCTACGCCTTGGGGCAATGGGTTTCGATTCAGTGCAGGGTATGATTTTTCATATAATGGGCATCGATTTGCTCCAAATGTTGAAGGGTCATATCGTATGATGCCGAGAGGTGGAAGTTATGATCACTATTTTTCAATTTTCTTAAATTTTAATATTTTTCCGTAATGGTATGAGTATATTACTTGCTGCGATAAATTCTCGCTATAATCATACAAATCTTGCACTCAGGTCAATTACAGAATATGTAAAAAAGCATTCTAGTGTTTCTCATGATGTGTTACAATTTGAAGAATGGACAATTGCACATTTTGCACAAGATATTTTACGTGGTATCGTTGAAAAAAATCCTACGGTAATAATTTTTTCTGTGTATATTTGGAACACAAGATTAGTGTTTGATGTTGTAAAAGAATTACACAAAGTATGCCCTACTATGCTTATCGGATTAGGTGGCCCTGATGTTTCATACAGAGCAAGTGAAGTATTATTGTCTCATGCCGAGGTAGATTTTATTTTACAAGGAGAGGGCGAACAAACAATTTTAGAACTTACGCAAATTTTTTGTGATACTTTTCCTGATACTAACAAGAATAAAGACTTTTTTTTAGAAAAAATAAACTCTGTACAAGGCGTGTTTACAAAAAATAATGAAGGTTCAGTTTGTTTTGGAGGGGTCAGACCTCTTTTAGATATGTCAACATTAGCCTTTCCCTACATAGATTTTTCAGAGCCTGACTATAAACTCTATTATTATGAATCATCTCGTGGATGCCCCTTTTCTTGTTCATATTGTCTTTCTTCTATTGAGAAATCTGTTCGTTTTATGCCACTAGAGAGAGTATATGAAGATTTACAACGCTTTTTAGATGCACGTGTAAAGATTGTAAAATTTGTAGATAGAACTTTTAATTTAAATACCGAACGATATATGTCTATTTGGAAGTATATTGTGGATCATCACAATGATTACACAATGTTTCACTTTGAAATATCCGCAGAACATTTAGACGATGTAGCTTTAGAATACTTGCAGGGTATTAGTACCGGGATAATGCAATTTGAAATAGGGGTTCAGAGTACTAATGAAAAAACGCTTAAAGAAATAAATCGTCCTGCAAATATAGAAATTTTAGCAAAGAATATTTTGAGAATTCCAAAAACAATACATAGTCATTTAGATTTAATTGCAGGACTTCCTTACGAGTCAATTACAGAATTTGCATGTTCTTTTAATTATGTTCTATCACTAAAACCTGATATGTTGCAG
>CAYJJW010000046.1:8028-14515 GCA_964370555.1 uncultured Treponemataceae bacterium
AGCTAGGATTTTTAAAAATTCTTTCCGGCACTCAAATGGAAATCTATGCAAAAAAGTCTAGTTATGAATGGCTTTCAAATCCTCCTCACGAAGTATTACAAAGTCCCTGGATGACTTATAATGACATTTGTTTTTTACATGATGTAGAAACAGTACTTGATTGGTATTATAATTCACATAATTTTGATACAAGCATTACTTATTTATTAAATGAAGTTAATGACGCTTTTATGGTTTTTTCAAGTATTGCAAAGCATTACCGACACAAAGGATTGTTTGATGTACAGCATAAAACGCTAACATTGTTTTCACTCCTCTATGAATATGTACAGGAAAAAGCAATATGTTCTCATGAATTATTTTTAGAACTATTACGCTATGATTACTTTATGATGGGAAAAATATCTGTGTTTCCCGAATGCTTTACGCTGCATTACGACAAAGATATTCATCATGCTTCTTTACTGGAACATACAGATATGAAAAGCACTCGAGAAGCCTATACAAATTCGAGTTTTGAAATTTTTTATATTAATCCTTATACACATGAAAAAATAGCTACTCCTATATTGTTTTTATATGGAAAGAGAGCAGAAAAAAAGCAGCTAACAGTACCTATAATAATTGATAAAAAATGAACAAATGTTCAACATTATTATCTTGCACATTTATGAAAGATGGGGTACAATATGGTAATGTTGTTATTATGAGGAGCTTTTTATGCGAAAATCAATAATTGGAACAAGCTTGCTTGTTTTTGCTATTGCACTTATTATGATAATTTCCCCGGAAACATGGTTAAAGGTTGCGGTAATAATAATGGGGGTATTTGCACTGGTAAATGGATTGTATAATCTTATAAGTGTTCGCCCGTTAATTGAAGAAAGTACCTTTAATAGAATAATTACTATTCGCGCTATTGTGAGTATTGTTGTAGGTGTTTCTGCCATTGCATTGCCCTTGCTCCTTGCTGAACTTATTTGGACAATGATGGTGTATATATTAGCAACATACCTTCTCTTATCGGCAATAGCAGAATTTATTAGTGTGTCACGATTAAAGGAAGCAGGGTTGTCTGAAAAAGCCCTAACTACTGAAATTATTGCAAGTTTTGTTTTATCTATACTACTATATATTATGCCGGGAGAAATAGCACTTATTGTGATTCGTGTAATCGGAATTATTATTTTGATTGGAAGTATTGGAATGGTAGTTTGGGAGTGGAAAAATCGATCGCTTCATATTGATGTTGAAGAAGTAGAATAGCAAAAAAATAAGCTCCGTTCGGAGCTTATTTTTTTATTCTTAGTCTTGTGACAAACTACCTTTTTTAGGTCTTGATTTTGCATAAGCAAAAATAAGAAGAGTTCCTATTACACCAATTGAAATTGAGTTCATTAAAGCAGCAATTAAACCTTGTGAAAATACAAGATTTTGTGGTTCTGCATAAATGATAATATCTAACATTGGAGCAACTAAAATCCAAGAAATAATATTAGCACCAATTTGAATAGCGTTAAAAAGAAGTGCATTTCCTAATGTAAAAATACCTTCATCAGCTTTTAGTTTTGGGTAAGCAAATCCAATAATAAAACAAGTTAAAAAACTAGCTATTACCCAACTCCACCATGCTGACCCGTATTGTACAGAATCGGACAACGCATGACCAATAAGTGCAATTAAGCCACCTGCTATAGGGCCAAAAAGTGCTGCAAAAAATGCACCTACGCCATACGCAGTTTGAAATGAAGTTTCAGGTATAAAACTTGGAACTTTAACATACATAAAAAGCAGAGTAAAAAGAGCTGCTCCTAATCCTATTGCCACAAATGTTTTTGTTGAAACGGCAAATAGTTTTTTCATAAAGACCTCCTAATAGTAGAATGATATCCACTACTTCTATTTAAACAGATTCAAGAGAATCTGTCAAGTTAGATTTTTTGAAAATTCAAATTATTTTGAAAATTCTACTGCCCAATCACTACCAAAGCCGGTATTGTATTGTTTTTCAAAACTACCACAACTTACTGCAAGGGCAATTTTCATAAGTTCGTTGTTGTAAATCATTGGTTTACCTTGTTCTGCATAGCCAAAGCTCTTATGAAATAGAATCTTTTCGTTAAAAACAGATGTTCCTTTATGCAAGATGTTTAACTGTAGCATATCACCGTAGTTAAAGCCATTGTCTAAGAACATATTAAGAGGAATATTTGTCCACATATTTCCAAAGTTTGGATCATCAATTTCGAAAATACCTTTTACAACTCCATTTTCAAACGTAGGCTCATAAATAGGGTGCTCAATTATTTCATCAACAGGGTATGCTTTTCCAACTTCTTCAAAGGTAATTTTTCCGCTTGCTAGCTTTGCAGCACAGTGGCCAAATAAGTCTCGACCATGAAAAATTGCAACGCCTTCGGTATTTTTTCCTTTTAAGCGGTGTAAATCTTCATCAATTTCTCTTATCTCTACAATTCCAAAGTGTTTTTTTACGTGGGTTAAACTTCCGTTGTCTGGTGATACAATGTAATAACCATTTGCAGTTTTAGCAACTGATGCTTTTCGTGCTGTTCCAACTCCAGGATCTACTACAGAAACATAAATTGTTCCTTCCGGCCAAAAGTTAAGGCTTTGAAATAATCTATAGCTTGCACTCCAAGTATCAAATTGAGGAAGTTCATGTGTTCCATCCATAATTTCGAGTGAACGATCGACGCATTTTACAACACCATACATAGAAGAAATAGCGCCTTCCTTATAGGTAAAGTCTGTTTGAAATACCAATAATGGTTTTTCGTGTGAGTTTGACATAGTGCCTCCAAATATTATATAAACGGATTAAAAAATCGCGATTTATTTACAAAAATTGATAATGCTATTGATGTAGTAAAAACTAGTACACATACAATTAAAGCAATAACATCTGAGCGATACAGTGGCTTTGCGGTGTACCATGTTCTTTTTTTATTTTTTCCAAAGCTTCGTAGATCCATGGTATTGCTAACCATTTCAATTCTGTCTAAGGTTGAAAAAACGAGTGGTATACAAATGGTCATTACATTTTTTATGCGAACACTCATTTTTTCTTTTTTAGATAAGTCTAATCCCCTGCATTGTTGTGCCGCGGAAATATCTTCGTAGTCTCTAATTAAGTCAGGAAAATATCGAAGTGTTAGTGAAAATGCGTATGCTACCTTGTAAGGAACTCCAACTTTATTTACAGATGCTGCAAATTCACTTGGGTTTGTTGTTAATAAGAAAATAATACCTAACGGTACAACAGAGGCATATTTTAATGTTTTTGTTACTTGATACAAAAGTTGCTCGAGGGTAACTACATATCTTCCTGCAATGGTAAAAATTTCATTTCGTGTGCCATAAATTTCAACTCCATATGTTGGACTAAAAATAAAGGTAAGTACAAAGTTAAGTAAGAGAAAGAAAAATACATAGATAAACATAAGCTTAACTTGCTGGAAAGTAATTTCTGAAACACGTAATATTATGAACGATAATATTAACACTGATAGTACAAAGCGAGCATCATATGAAAACATCACCGCAAAGGTTAATAAAAAAAAACATGTTATTTTTGTTAAACCAGATAAGTTGTATACAATATTGTCTCTTGCAACATAGTCAAACAGTTTAGTTTTCATTATTTGCCCCCTGTTGAATGTATGCTTTTTGATTCATAATCGATAAAACTTTGTACAAAACCTTGAATATCTGAAATGCCAACCTTTTGAGCAAGTTCATACAATGATGTTAGTTTAAGATTTGCTTTTTCGGTAACTTCCGGTGTTGTAAGCGCATGTACGGCACTTGCATCAAGTATAACTTCACCTGAATGTAGTACAATCGCACGATTTGTATATTCTAGCATTAAGTGCATATCGTGAGTAATTAATAGAATTGTTACTCCATTATCATTGAGTGTTTTTAAAAACTCCATAATTTCCGTGTAGTGATGATAGTCTTGACCTGCAGTTGGTTCATCAAGAATTAATATGCTTGGTTCCATTGCAAGAACAGATGCAATTGTTACCCGCTTTTTTTGTCCGTAACTTAATGCTGAAATTGGCCAATTAATAAAAGGGAGAAGGCCACATATTTCTAATGTTTTTTTTACGCGTGGTTCAATTTCTTCTTCGCTCACTCCATTTAAGCGTAAGCCCAGAGCAACTTCATCAAAAATCATTGGCTTACAAATCATTTGATTAGGATTTTGCATTACATAGCCAATTTTTTTGCTACGCTCTTTTATAGTCATTTCACGCATGTTTTCATTGTGAAGAAATAACTCGCCTGTGTAACCTTTTACAATACCGCATATAATTTTTGCTAAAGTACTTTTTCCGGCTCCATTTGTGCCTACAATACTGAGCATTTCGCCTTCATAAATAGAAAAATTTATGCCATTTAGAATTTGCTTTCCTCTCGTATCATACTTAAATACAAGATTCTCTGCTTTTAATATTTCTTTGCTATAAGTTTTAGGTTCTTTTTTAGTTTGCTTTTTATTCCAACCTGTTAAGGCATTTTTTATGCTTTTTACATCAAGGGTTTCTATTCTTGCCGGTTGTAGTTTTTTGCTAACTTCTATATCTGCATATCGAAGCGCAGTAACATATAATGGCTCTCGTATGCCAAGGGGTTGTAATATGTTTGCTTCCATAAGCTCATCTGGAGTCATGTTAGCTTTTATTTCACCATCACTCATTACAATAATTCTATCTAAATCGCAATGGAGTACATCTTCTAGTCGGTGTTCAATAATAATTATTGTTTTTTTATATTTTTTATGAATATCGTCAATGAGTTCTACAGCAGTTTGACCGGTTTTTGGATCTAAGTTTGCTAAAGGTTCGTCAAATAGAAGAATATCTACATCATCAACCATAACACCTGCAAACGAAACTCTTTGCTTTTGTCCACCGGAAAGCTCATGAGGAGATGATGTTAAAAAAGTTCCCATATCAACAAGAGATGCCGTTTTTTTAACCATTTCATGCATCGTTTCTTGATTGGTGCAGTCATTTTCAAGTGAGAAGGCTATGTCTTCTGCAACGCTTAATCCTATAAACTGTCCATCAGAATCTTGCAGTACTGTTCCAACTTTTTTTGATAATTGAAAAATATCTAAATCTCGCGTTTCTTGCCCTGCAACTTTTACGCTACCGTTTATTTCGCCGTTGTATGAAAAAGGTATAAGTCCATTAATACAGTTAGCAATTGTGCTCTTTCCACTACCACTTGGGCCAATAATGAGGACTTTTTCACCTTTGTGTATTTTTAAATCAATGTTTTTTACTGTTGGCTTTGATTGCGCAAAGTATTGAAATGAAAAATTCGAAAACTCTATAACAACTTCTTTTTCAATCATTTTGGTACTCTATTTTTTTACTTTTTGTAGTGTAATTGACCACTCGGTTCCGGTTCCAACATCATAGGCTTTTGAAAAACTTCCTTGGTTAATTGCAAGTGCCATATAATCTAGGCTGTTTACGTATACTAGTGGCTCTCCAATGTATGCATCGGCAAAGGACTTCATAAAAATAACATGATTTCTGTAATAAACACGAGTTGAGTTTTTAACAATTACGTCAACGGCATCGCCGTGTTGTAATCCAAGAGTTGCAAAAAGTGTTCTTGGAATATTGGTCCAAAGGCTTCCAAATCTAATGTCTTGTACATCTATGCTTCCGCTTATAGCATTATCGCTTAATGTTGCTTCTACTATTGGTAATTCTACAATGCTGTTTACATCAATGCTTGGGCCAACTTGCTCATACGTAATGGTATCACTTGCAAGGCGTGCTCCTGTGTAGGCATAGACATCTCGTCCGTGAAAGGTGTGGCTTTCTAGTGAGTTTGCAAGGCGATTAACCGACTCATCAATTTCGCGTGCTTCTTTTATGCCTAAAATGCGCTTGATGTGGGTAAGTGTACCGTTATCGGGGGTAACAATATATTGACCGCCCTCTGTAAGTACTACAACACTCTTTCTTGCAGATCCAACTCCTGGGTCTACAACAGAAACAAATACGGTGCCTGCTGGCCAAAACTCAACGGTTTGAATAAGTCTATAAGAAGCTTCCCAAATATTAAACTGCGGAATCTCGTGTGTGAGATCAAAAACTTTAAGGTTTTCGTTTACACTATATGCTACGCCATACATTGCGCTTACAGCACCATCACAAGTGCCAAAATCAGATTGAATTACAAGAGGTTTTGTCATTATTTTTCTCCGAAAATGATGTATTATATAATTATTTTAGTTCGTCTCTCGATGAGATTATTTTGCTTACCAAGCCGTAAGATTTAGCTTCGTCTGCATCCATCCAAAAGTCTCGGTCAGTGTCTTTTTCAACTTGTTTAAGAGCCTTTCCTGTTTCATCAGAAATAAGCTTATTTATGCGTGCCCTCATTTTTTCAATTTCACGAGCATGAATTTCAATTTCTGTTGCAACACCTTTTATGCCGC
>CAYJJW010000047.1:0-14472 GCA_964370555.1 uncultured Treponemataceae bacterium
CACTTTGGACTCCTGTTACTTCTCTACTTAAGTTTCCAAGGCCTGCAAATTGAACGGGTGTATTCCCGGATAAAGAAAGGTTAAAAAGACCTGCAAATTGTACTGCCTTTTTGCTTTCTCCGGTATAGTTAAGTAAACCTGCAAACTGAGCACCACTTGTATAGCCAAAGTTAAGATTATAGAGACTTCCCATTTCTAGAATAGTATTTGCATAGCTATAACCACCAAGTATATTTAGTGATACAGCATTTGTGTAAAGATGTGAATCCATACCATTTGTACCAAGTGGGGTAACAAAGCTAAATTGAAAAGCTCTTTCTTTTTCTTGTGTCCATGCATTACTTGCTAATAAAATAATAAGAGCAATGCCAATAATTTTTTTCATGTTTTCTCCTAGTGTATGACTTTTTAAAAACATACATAATGTTCAAAATTGTGTCAATATGCAGTATTTGGTTTGCTATATTGGCTTTGCAGTATAACAAAATAGCAGTTTAATTGCAAGCATACTATGTTTTTTTTATTTATGCTTTTTCTACTGGAAATTTTTCCTTTACTGGAGTATACTATATATATGAGACGGTATGTAAAAAAGCAAATTATTCTTACAGTAATTATATCCTCTTGTTTTATGGTTGTAGGTTTAATACTTGGATTTATGCTTTTTGGAAATAAAGCAAAAGAAGCAGAAATCACATTAGAAACCTTGCAAAATCAAATTGATGTTTTAGAAAACCGTCTGTATGGATTTAACAGTGATGAATCAATTGATATTGCATACAAAGAAAACATCCATCCCATTGTAAATTTTCAAGATTATACACAAGATGAAATTCAAAATATACGCATTTATGAACAAGCCGCTCCTGCCGTTGTAAACATTACAACAGAAGTTATGGGTGTAAACTGGTTTTTAGAAGCAATGCCACATGAGGGAGGTTCAGGCTCCGGTTCAATTATTGATGAGCGTGGTTATGTTGTTACCAATGTACACGTAATTGAAGATGCATACAGAATATATATTTCACTTTCTGATGGCACACAATATGAAGGTGAGGTTATAGGAACTGATACGGCAAGCGACTTAGCAGTATTAAAATTTGACCCACCACCGGGAGTAGAATTAACTACAATAGATTTTGCAAGTTCTGATAATCTTGTGGTAGGGCAAAAAGTTATTGCAATAGGAAATCCGTTTGGGTTTGAGCGAACTATGACAACAGGAATTGTTTCTGCCCTTGGGCGTCCTATTCAAACGTCAAATCAAACTATTATTAGAGATATGATTCAAACAGACACTTCAATAAATCCTGGAAATTCGGGTGGCCCTCTTTTAGATACACAAGGAAGAATGATTGGTGTAAATACTATTATCTATTCTTCAAGTGGTGTATCTTCTGGGATTGGTTTTGCCGTTCCTATAGATACGGCTAAGCGCGTTGTTGCAGATTTAATAGAGCACGGTGTAGTGCAACGCGGAGTATTGGATCCAAATTCACGCCTTGTACAAGTAACACGCTCAATTGCATCTTATGCAAACCTTTCTACAACGGGCGGTCTTTTAATATCTGAACTTACCGAAAATGGCTCGGCAGAACAAGCTGGCTTGCGAGCTGGAACAGAAGGAGTGCGCTACGGAAGCGGACGAAGTGCAGTGATAATTTATCTTGGTGGCGATGTTATAACCGGCATAGACGGTGAGCCAATTGTAACCTTTGCAGATTATTATTCGCTTTTAGAAAGTAAAAAGCCTGGCGACATTGTAACCGTTGACATTATGCGAGGAAGAGAAAAGCTAACTGTAAAGCTTGAACTTTCACAATCAAATGAGAGATAAAAAATGAGACCATTTAAAGTAGAATCTAGTTTTGAGCCCTCTGGTGACCAACCTACCGCTATTAAAGCCTTAGTAGAAGGTTTTAAAAATGGCGATAAGGCTCAAACTCTAAAAGGTGTAACGGGCTCTGGAAAAACCTTTACCATGGCAAAGGTAATAGAACAAGTTCAACGTCCAACCCTTATAATAAGCCACAATAAAACGCTTTCTGCGCAATTATACCGTGAGTTTAAAAGCTTTTTTCCAAACAATGCCGTTGAATACTTTGTATCATATTACGACTACTATCAGCCAGAAGCCTATGTTCCCGCACGAGACCTTTATATAGAAAAAGATGCATCAATCAATGATGAAATTGACCGTCTTCGTCTTAGTGCAACGTATTCACTTGTAGAGCGCCGTGACGTTATTGTTATTGCAACAGTTTCGTGCATTTACGGGCTTGGAATGCCAGAAATTTATCGTGATTTAAGTATTCACATTGAAAAAGGTACTGTTTTAACACCTGAAAAATTTGCACGAAAACTGGTAAGCTTACAATATGACAGAAATGATGCCATTTTGGAGCGAGGTAATTTTAGAATTCGAGGCGATGTGCTGGAGATTTTCCCCGCATACATGCATGAAGCGTACCGTATAGAGCTAGATTGGGAAGAAGTTGTGCGTATTCGCCGTTTTGATCCCATATCGGGCGATATTCGAGAAGACATGGATGAACTTATGCTCTACCCTGCAAAACATTTTATTGTTCCACCAGATATGATAAAAGAAGCCCATGACAGAATAAAAAACGAGATGGAAACACAAGTTGAGTTTTTTCAAAGTCAGGGAAAAATTATGGAAGCAGAGCGCTTAAAAACGCGCACAACTTATGACCTTGAAATGATGAGTGAAATGGGCTACTGTCCAGGAATTGAAAATTATTCAGGGCCAATTACAGGTAGAACATCAGGGCAGCCACCTGCAACGCTTTTACACTATTTCCCTGATGATTTTTTATGCATCATTGATGAATCCCATGTTACGCTATCACAAATTGGGGCAATGTACGAGGGCGATAAAAGCCGAAAAACTAATCTTGTAAACTTTGGCTTTAGACTTCCAAGTGCATTGGATAATAGACCTTTACGGTTTGCAGAATTTGAAGAAAAATTGAATCAAACGCTCTATGTTTCTGCAACGCCAAAAGATACAGAAGTTGCAAAAAGTACTCAAGTTGTTGAACAATTAATTCGCCCTACAGGGCTTTTAGATCCAATAGTAGAAGTGCGCCCAAGTGAAGGGCAAATGCAAGATATTTACGTAGAGGTAAAAAAACGTATCGACAGAAACGAAAGAAGCCTTATTCTTACCCTTACAAAAAAAATGGCAGAAGATTTGACAGACTATTTAGATGAACTAAATTTAAAGGTAAAATATATTCACTCAGAAGTTGAAACCATTGAACGCGTTGAAATCTTAAAAGGTTTACGAGCTGGCGAGTTTGATGTTTTGGTAGGGATTAACCTTTTGAGAGAAGGAATAGACCTTCCCGAAGTTTCCTTTATAGCTATTTTGGATGCCGACAAAATCGGCTTTTTGCGCTCCACAACCAGCTTAGTGCAAATTATTGGGCGTGCTGCACGTAACAGTGAAGGGAGAGTTGTTATGTATGCCGATAAAATGAGCCCTGCCATGAAAGAGTCGATAGAAGAAACACAACGGCGACGCAAAATTCAAGAAGAATACAATGAAAAACATGGTATAACGCCAGCTACTGTTGCAAAGGCCATTGAAGATATTTTAGTACGTCAAAACGAAGAAAAAAAAGAAGCTGTTATAACAGAGCTTTCTGTTATAAAGTCTGCCACAAATATGTTTATACCGGCACAACGCAAAAAGCTCTTAAAACTTATGGAAAAGCAAATGCATGAACACGCAGAACGCTTAGAATTTGAAGAAGCAGCCCTTTTGCGCGATGAAATAGAGCAAATAAAAAAAGCTTTTAAATAGAAAAAGGAGATTAAAATGAGTGAACAAGAAAAAAGACCAACATGGGATGAATACTTTATGGAAGTTGCCCGTACTATTGCAAAAAGAGCAACATGTGATAGAGGAAAGTCGGGATGTGTAATTGCGCGAGATAATCAAATATTAGTTACAGGCTATGTAGGTTCTCCCGTAGGTTTCCCCCATTGTGACGATGTTGGCCACCAAATGAAAAAAATGATTCATGAAGATGGAAGCGAAACAAATCACTGTGTTCGAACCGTTCATGCAGAGCAAAATGCCATTTGCCAAGCAGCGCGACACGGCATTCCTCTTGCAGGGGCTACCGTATATTGTAAAATGACTCCATGTAGAACATGTGCAATGCTTATTATTAACTGTGGTATTACGCGCGTTGTGTGCGAAAAAAAATACCATGCAGGCGCCGAAAGCGAAGCTATGTTCAAAACAGCAAATATTGCGCTTGAGTACGTTGAAGAAGTTGTTGAACAATACACCAATCAATAGCGAGAAAAAATGAAAATAGTTTTAGCAGGCACAGGAACAAGCCACGGTATTCCAGTTATTGGATGTGAATGTGCTGTCTGTAAATCAGAAGATCCGAGAGATAATAGAAACAGAACAGGTGCTTTTGTGTATGGAAGTGATGGGACAACAATAATAATTGATGTTTCGCCGGAATTTCGTTTGCAAGCATTACGCTTTGGTTTAACAAAGGCAAATGCTGTTTTATTAACACATTCTCATGCCGATCATCTACACGGACTTGATGACCTTAGAATATTTTCTCATACATGGAATCCTAAAAAGGTAACTAAAAAGACTCCTCCAAAAGACCCTTTGCGTATTTTTAGTAATACAGAAACATTAAACGATATAAAAAACCGTTTTGATTATGTTTTTACGCCAACAAAAGAAGGCGGTGGAAAGCCTCATTTAGAATTGGTATCTACTGCTGATAAAAATCCCTTAAAAATTGGTTGCTTAGAAATAGTTCTTGTGCCTATGAAACATGGTTGCTTAAATGTTTCCGGTTGGAAAATAACCGATACAAAAACAAAGCAATCTTTTGCATATCTCACCGATTGTAATTATATTAGTGATGAGTCAATAGAGATTGTAAAAAAAGTAAAACATTGTGTGATTGATAGCTTGAGAGAAAAAGAGCATTCTACACATTTTTCATTTTCTGAAAGTTTAGATTGTGCTAAAAAAATATGTGCAGAACATACCTGGTTTACGCATATCAGTCATGACTTCTCACATATTCAAATTGAAAAATGGATAAAAGAACATGAACAAAATGGAGGGTTATGTATATCTCCTGCTTTTGATGGCTTAGAGCTAGATTGCTAATTTAATCTAGTTCTTCTAAATCTTCCAACTCTTCTAAATCATCAACGTCCTCTAGGTCTTCAAAAACTTCTACATCTGTATTCTCTATAAAAGGATTTACCTCTGCTTCTACAATTGTTGGTATGGTAGAAATTTCGTCCGTATTAAGAAGGGCCTTCGTTTTTGTATTGTCTTTGTCATAATTTGGATCAACTTCTGTATAGGAATCGGTATAAAGTTTTGTTTCTGGATTTATAGATCTTTTAATAACATGAATTTTAAGCTCATTTAATAAAACCATAATTTCTCTAGAGTATTCTAAAAGCTCAGAAAACTCAATTGTAGCTTCTTGTTCTTTTCCTGCCACGGTAAGCATTTCTACCAATTTTGCTTTTTGATGAATTGCTTTATCATGTTCTATAATTTTTGCGTATGCTTTATGATCAGAGCAAGATTTTCCTTCAGGGCCATAAAGCCATTTTGCAAAATCGGTTGTTTTTTCTTCAATGTAAGGCCGTATATCATCTGAACGACCATGTAAAAAGTCTAATAATTTTACTGTCCAATCGAGATGTGCAAAAATTGCATTTAGCATAGCATGAAGCTCTGTTTTATCTGCCTTCCACATGTCATAAGGAGTATCTGCTAAGTGGAAAACATCAATGAACTTTCTAATTTGTTCAAGTTTTTTTCCATTGTATATGGCATTTGCGTATATTGGCGCTTGAACATGACTTAAATGTAGAGCTTCTTCAGTGTTACGTTTTAAGATGTCTCTAATTTTTTCGGTACTGTCATGAATGCCTTCTAGGTGTTCTGTGTTTGAAGTAACCTTAGACTCAATTATTTTCATTCTTTCAGAAATTTCATTTTCTGTTTTGCGGATTTCTACAAAGCTGTTATGAATAGTTGAGTTTTTCTCTCCTAGTTCGCCATAATATGCAATAACAGAGTCAAAAATTTCAACTACTTCTGAAACATCCGTATTGATTTTTTCAAAAGCTACACCGGTAAGGTTTGTATGTTGTACCGCTTGCGAAATTAAATCATTCATACCTACAAGGGATGCAGTAATAGTTTGTACTTGTACGGCTGTTTTTTCTGCAAGACTTCGAATCTCTTCTGCAACAACTGCAAATCCTCGACCTGCATCTCCTGCATGAGCAGCTTCAATAGATGCATTCATTGCCAATAGGTTTGTTTGAGATGCAACGGATGCTACAATGGTAATGGTATCTTTTATAATACCAATGTTTTCAGAAATTTTTGTTACAGCATCAATTGTTTGTTGAACTGTTCCTGCAGAGTCTTTTGTTAGAAGACCTAATTGCTTTGATTTTTCTTTTTTTTCTGCAAGGCCTTCTATAAACTCATTTAAGCGTACAGTAATTTCTTCTATAAGTTCTCCTGTTTGAGCAATAGACTGTACTTGATTATCCATAAAAGAGCCATATTCTTGTATATTTTCTTGTACAACATTGTTTTCTTGTAGAGAAGCTTCAAGAAGTTCTTCAAGGTTTTCTACTCTTGTACCAATAAAATCCGCTCCAAGAGAAATTCTGGAAGCATTTGTAATAGCCTTTTGAACTTCAGTTAAAAAAACATTTGATGAGTCTTGAGCATTTACAACCGCCGATTTTATGTTTTCTATTAATTCATTTAAATTGCTTAAAATTGTTTTATTAAGTGATGTCTCCGCTTGTTTCATTGCAGGGCCTGCAAATCCAACATTACATTGCGGACTTAAATCGTTGTTATTTATTTCGTCAAGGTATGTATTGAGTTTTGAAACAGGCTTAAGAACAAAAATACAGTAAAGAGCGGTAAGAATAAAACTTTCTACAGCAAATACTATAAAAAGAATCGCAATCGAAGTTCCTATAGAATATAATATTAGAGGAATGAGGCCTACAATAAAAAAGAGTATTACCCATAAAGATAACTTTAAAACAGTATTTTTTGCAAAATTTGGTTTCTTTTCCATATTTAAACTATAGCGTTATATAGGCATTTTGTAAACCATAAAAATGTAAAAAAAGTAATATCTTACTCTAAAATGGTTATTTCAACACGTCTGTTAGCTTCTCTACCCTCGAAAGTTTCGTTAGATGCAATTGGGCGTTCAGAACCAAATCCGTTTGTAAGAAATTGTTCTCTGTTTATTCCTCTTTTAGAGAGTTCTTCTACAATTTTTTGTGCACGTTCAATAGAAAGCTGTTTTTCACCTCTTGGATTTCCAACAGAAGCACTATGCCCTTCAACTAAAAATTGTGCATTTGGAATAGTTAAAAGTGTTTCTGCTATCATGTCCAATCGTGTATATTCTTCAGGGGCAAATTCTGCACTATCCGGTAAAAATTGTATGTTTCTTATTGAAAGTCGTAATCCTGCTGGTGTTTTTTCAACAAGCATATTGTTTGTTATTGTTTCAGGTTGTAAAGGCAACACTTCAGAAGGAGGATTTGTATCACTCGGTTGAATAGCATTAGGAAGTTCATTAGCAGAAAAGCTTTCTGTTGCTCCTTCTTGTTCTACGAAGGAAGGAGTAGTTTTTTCTGGTGCAATGCTTGCAATTTTTCCAAGGGAAGGTAATATATCTTCAGTGTTAACAGCAGGGGGAAATTCTGTGAATAAGTTAATGCTTCCTTTAAATTGCACTGTTTGACCATTTGAATATGAAAAGGTTTCATCAACACTATCTTGGATGAGCATAGCTGCCCCTGTGTCTTTGAGAACAATAATATTTGCCTTGTGGGTACCATTAGCTTGTATTAAATCTTTATCGCCGTCATAATCCCAATATCGTTGTCCATATCGAGTTGCCCATTGAGCCCTAATTCTAAAAACTTCTTCACCTAGGTATTCTTCTTCTCCTACAAAGGTATATTGAACAGTCATTTTTAATTTAGTGTAAATTCCTTTGTTTAATGGATCTACAGAACGGTACGCATCGGCAAGCCAAGTGTCACCTGGTTTTAGTTTTTCTTGTGGAAAAGCCGGAAAACTTCTAAATGTAGGAAAGCCATTGTCTTCAATTGGAATTAGTATTCCATCGGGTGAAATAAAGAATTTTGCAGGGATTGCGCCGTCAAGGCCTAAGGCAGTTTGCTGTTGATTGGAAAGGGTTTTTTCAGAAACAAAAAAACTTCCGTCAAACCATGACCCTACACCTGCATTTTTTGATGCAATTAATATAACATCCCCTTGTAGTTCACGTTGAGAAGGGGCTGAAATAGGATGAACAAAGGAGCGGACTTCTCGTTGTGTAAGACCTGTATATCGTCCGTTATCATATCGTCGTAAATCGGATCTTTCAACCATCCAATATGAGCCAGAACCTTCATATATAATTGTAGAAGTATTCTCTGTTTGAGAAAATAATAAAGTCGAAATTTGAAAAAAAATAATTATTAATAAAGAAAGTCGTATGCGCATATTTAAAGTATCGGTGATTTAATGTTATTTTCTAAGAAAAATTGTTATGGATATTTCCCTGAAATGTGCTTGACAGAAATCAAATTAGAGAGCATACTGTAAAAAGCCTTTTTGGTCTTATTGAATTAAGTAGGATAGTGATAGGATGAAAATAATAATTGTAGGTGCAGGGTTTACTGGTACAAGGCTTGCTCGTCGGTTAATCACTGAGCGCAATGATGTTGTGCTCATAGATAGTGATGAGGAAATTGTACGTCATGCATCTAACCGGCTTGACTGTATGGTTATGCAAGCATCAGGAAACAGTTTAGCCACTTTAGAAGCTGCAGGAATAGCTAAAGCAGATGCAATTGTTGCGGTAACAGAGTCTGACGAACTAAATATGATAACTTGCTCTCTTGTAGAGTCTGTATATCCTGATATTATAAAGATTGCCAGGGTAAGAAACTACGAATATTACTATACCTCAGAAATAACAAAACAAAAAACATATGGCATTGATTATATGGTTCATCCTGACTTGGAAGCTGCAAGTGAGATAGTTACGGCCGTTCAGCATGGTGCTATTACCGATGTTGTTGAATTTGATGATTCTGATTATGAGTTAACCTCTGTATACATTGAAGAGAATAGTGCCTTTGCAGGGTCATCAGTTCTTGATGTACGAAAAGCCACAGAAACCCCATTTTTATTTGCGTTTATTGAAAAAGGAGGAAAAAGTTTTTTCCCATCTGGAGCTGCAATATTACAGCCGGGAGATAGAATTGGCGTTCTTGTGCATAAAGACGAACTTTCAAAAATACTTGACTTATGTGGTACTGAAATTAATGTAATAAAAAAAATAGCCTTGGTAGGGGCTGGGAAAATTGGTACCATTGTTGCGGAGCAACTATTACAAAATAAAATTACTGATAGAAAAGATGTTTTTGGTATACGAAAAAAAATAAGCAGTGATTTTTTTATTATTGATTCAGATAAAGAGAGAGCAAAAGCAGCAGCTGCAAAGTTTCCGATGGCAAATGTGTTTCAAGCCGATATTACCGATGAAAGCTTTATAGAGGAAGAGAATTTAAGTTCCTTTGATCTTGTTATTGCGGCAACTCGAAACCATGAATTAAACATGATTGCTTCTGCGTATATGAAAACACTTGGGGTAAGTAAAACTGTTTGTTTAGTACAAAGTGGTAACTATGCTGCAATTGGACGAGACATAGGCATTGATGTTGCTATACCAATAAAAGATGCCGTAATTGATAGCATTCTTACACACCTAAGAGGTAAAAGTGTTACCGGTATACATACTGTTACAGATGGAAAATTAGAAATAATAGAAATAGTGTTACCAGAAGATTGTCCAATCGCAGGAACTAAGCTTAGTGATTTTTCTGATTTATCTGCTTTTATAGTTCTTTTAGTAAAAGAAAATAAAAAAGAGAAGTTTACAATCCCATCAGGAGACGCAGTTTTCCATCCCGGAGACGTGCTTGTTTTTCTTGTGCAACCAGATAATATTTTTGATGTTCTTAGTGTATTTGGAGTTGAAGGTTGATTACAATTTCCTTATTACGACTAATATCTATGTTGCTTATGATTATAGCATTTACTATGTTGCTACCACTTGGGGTTGCAACACATTTAAATGAAAGTGATGTAGTTAGTTCTTTTGTTATTCCAATAGTTTTTTGTTGGATTATAGGCATAATTATCCTTTTTATTACAAGAAAATATAAGTTTAGACTTTCATTGCGAAGTGGTTTTGTTGCTGTAGCTTTATCTTGGACCTTTGCCAGCTTGTTAGGTGCAGTTCCTTTTATGATTTCAGGATATATTCCCTCTTTTGCTGATGCTTTTTTTGAAAGTGCATCCGGTTACACAACAACCGGAGCTTCTATACTTACCGAAATACAAAGTTTACCGCGCTCAATAAATTTATGGCGAATGCAAATGCATTGGCTAGGAGGAATGGGGATTGTGGCGCTTACTGTGGCACTTCTTCCATTGTTGGGTGTTGGAGGCTTTCAGCTCATCAAGGCAGAAACAACAGGCCCTGAAAAAGGAAAAATTACGCCCAAAATTACCATGACCGCAAAAATTTTATGGTTTATATATTTAGGCTTTACCGTTATTCAAACAATTTTATTAATGCTGGCAGGAATGGATTTTATCGATGCAATTGGTCATACTTTTGCAACACTTGGTACTGGTGGCTTTAGTTCTATGAATGCAAGTGTTGGTGGCTATAATTCTGCGGCGGTTGATTGGATTATAACCATTTTTATGCTTTTGGCAGGAGTAAACTTTAGTTTATATTATCATTTATTTATTGGAAATGGAGAAGAAATTCTTCGCAATACTGAGTTAAAAGCATATCTTGCAATTATCGTTATTGCAGTGATAGGTATTGCAATTTTTATTTACCCAACATACGGTTCTATTGCCGATGCTCTTCGTTATGCTTCTTTTCAAGCCGTTTCAATTACAACAACAACCGGTTTTGTTACCGCTGATTATTCACTATGGCATCCTTTTGCTCAAATGCTTATCTTTTTTCTTATGTTTGTGGGCGGTTGTACAGGATCTACCGGTGGTAGTATTAAGGTTTTGCGCTGGGTCATTCTTTCAAAACAGTTAGGAATCGAAATAAAGCGTATGCTTCATCCTCATGGAATTTTTAGTATTCAATTAAACGAACGTGCAGGGCGAAAAGATATTGTGTATAGCGTAGCAGGTTTTATCTGTGTGTATTTTATGCTTGTGCTTATTACTGCTTTGGTTGCAGCATTAAATGGGGCAGATTTAGTTACTTCGTATACTGCGGGGCTTGCTCTTGTTGGAAACATTGGACCCGGTTTTGGTGCAGTGGGCCCTGTTGGAAACTATGCTTTTTTTCATCCTCTTGCAAAATTATGGTTTTCATTTGCTATGATAGCAGGACGACTAGAATTATATACCATGATTATTTTCTTTACACGAGCTTATTGGAAGTAATAAAATATTAGTATATTTTTAAAAACTCACTAAGTTCTTTTGTTTTTGGCTTTATAAGGCATGACTTATCCCCTGCCTCAACAATTTGCCCCTCTTTTAAAAAGATTACATAGTCTGCAAATTCTTTTAAGAATTCAATTTCGTGTGTTACAAAGATAAATTCTCGCCCTTCTTTTTTTAAGCTTTTTACAGCTTTTAAAACTTCATCAGTTAAAAGTGGGTCGAGGGCGGCTGTAGGCTCATCAAGAAAAATAAGATCTGGATCCGTTGATAACGCTCTGGCAATAGCGGCGCGTTGTGCTTGCCCACCTGATACTTCTCTTGGCTTTTTATTTGCTTCTGTATCAATATAAAGCTGCTTTAAAAGCTCATTGGCTTTTGCTTTTGCTTGCTTTTTAGTTTGTTTTTTTATGGTATGCAAAATAAAAGTGATATTTTCTTTTATGGTAAAATGTGGAAAAAGATTATGTGTTTGAAACACCATTCCAATTTTTTGTTGAAAGACTTCTTTGTTATGTATAGGTGATATTCCGTTAATGATAATATCACCTGTTTCAGGGTTTTCAATACCGGCAAGCTGTCTTAAAAGGGTAGATTTTCCACATCCTGATTCGCCAATAATTCCTATAGAGGATGCATTTTCAATATTAAGTGATATTTTTTTTAGTACTTCACTTTCGCCATATGTTTTAGAAATATTGTTTATGTGTAATGTCATTGTGTAACCTTCTTTCCAATGTAACGGGCTAATAGTGAAAGAGGAATTGTCATTACTAAATACATAAGCCACATAATATAATAGCCTTCTATTACGGCATATGTTCTATTAGAAATAACGGTTGAAATATAGGTAATTTCGCCTACGGCAATTATGTTTAATAGGGCAGATCCTTTTATAACACTTGAGAGGTTGTTTACCAGAGACGGAATAAAGGGTTTAACCATTTGTGGTAAAATCACATAAAGATATTTTTGGTACCATTTAAACTGGTATAAGTCCATTACAATGTACTGTTCAGGTGTTACAACAGCTGCGGTAGATTCATACGCATTTGCAACGTATGGGCTATTGTATAAAATCATTGCAAGGATACCCAAAAATAGTTTATCGTTTATGGCTATAACTTGACCTAGTGGATATACCACAAGAAAAATCATTACCAAAAGGGGCGTTCCCATAATTATTTCGTTAAACACTTCTGCAAAGGCCCTAATAATAGTTATTTTAGAGCGCAGCATTACAAAAAGAGCAAAGCCAATAATTAACGCCCCTACAAGGGTAACAAGGCTTATCCAAATAGTGGTAAAAAAACTTTTAACTAATAAGCCTTTGCTTGACAAAATGAGATCATAGCGGGGATCGTCGATGGTAAAGGCCAAGGCGATGCCAACTATTATTGTAAATATAAGTATAACTGCTATGTACTGCAGAGAGTCAAGCTTTTTATTCATTAAAAGTCCTATTCTACGCTAGGGTATACAATGTAATCGAGCCCAAGTGCAGGGTTTTGTAAAAAATCTCCTACAATTGCATCATATTCCGGGGCAATTTGATCATAAAATCCACCATCTTCATACATTGTTGCAATAAAGTCATTTGCTTTATCAAGAAGTTCTTGGTTGCCTTTTTTTACTGCAAAGCGAGATCCTACAACTTCTTCAATTCCTGCATATACAATTGTGTTTTCAGGGTCGGCTGCATTGAATCCATACACTTCATCCGAAGCAACAAGTATGTGAGAAATACCTTTAGAAACTTCAAGTAAACCTGTTCCAATTTCGGTAACTTCTGTTACCTCTACGCCATGAGTTTGGGGATAGTATACGCCTTTGGTTCCTGAAAGACCAATAAATTTTGCACCATCTATTGCAAAAAAATCTACTTCTTTCATGTCATTGGTGATGTTATTTGCAATAGCAAATTCTTTGTTTACAAGGGCCGGTGTGTGTGAATATCGATACGCATTAGAAAAGTCTGCTTTTTGTGCACGCTCTGGTGTACTAGACATATCTGCAATAAGAATATCTACATCGCCCGTATCGAGGGCCGGGATAAGTACTGAAAAGTCAGTATTTACAATTTCTAATTCCATTCCTAAATATTCTGCAAAAGCCTCTGAAATAATAGGCTCAAATCCAGCTGCTTCTCCATCATCTCCAATGTATGAAAATGGGGGGAATTTTAAGTCCATTCCAACACGTAATACGTTGTCTGTTTTTTCTTCAGATTTTGAACAACTAATTGCAGTGAGTGCTACCATGCTTAGAATCAAAATACCGCCAATAATTTTTTTCATAAAATCTCCTGTGTTTAATATTGTATAGATATATTTCTTTTGTGTCAAGACAGTACATATTTGTTTTTTAGTTACAAAAAGGAACTATTTGCTTGTTTTATTCTTTTTCCTGTTCTCTAAGTCTACTAAAATCTTTTCATAAAATTCTTTGTCAATATTAAACTTAGTTGCATAAATTACAAAGCTTATGCCAATAAAAATTAAAGGAATAATAAGCATAACAGTTTTTACCAGTAATGCCCCTTCGTCTGTTACATCTGCAGCACTTTGGGCAGTATTTAAGCCTGATAAAATTACTGTTATACCAAGAAATGCGGAGCCGACTGCCCCACCCATTTTATTAATAAAAGGTTGTACTGCAAAGCTTACCGATTCGTTTCTTTTTCCAAGTTTCCATTCTCCGTATTCAATTGTATCTGCTAAGAAGACAAGCATAAGTAATTGAATAAAGGCTTGAGCAAAAAAGATACAAAGGCCAGCAATAATAATGTATCCAATGCTTTGAGGAGCAAAGAAGAATATCAAATATCCAACAATTACTAAAACGGTTGAGTACATATATAATTGTTTTCTGGTAAAGCGTTTTGAAAA
>CAYJJW010000048.1:0-14411 GCA_964370555.1 uncultured Treponemataceae bacterium
TAATGATGATAAAAGTTGCAACAATTGCTGGCTCTGATGCATCGGGTGGTGCAGGGCTAGAAGCTGATTTAAAAACATTTGAAGAATATGGCTTATTTGGAATGACAGCCGTTACACTCATTGCTACAATGGACCCTGATAATAATTGGGGGCATGGCGTTTTTCCTATTGATGAAAATACTTTACGAGAACAACTTAAAACAATATTTAAGGGCGTTGGTGTAGAAGCTTGTAAAACAGGTATGCTTGGAACGGACTATGCCGTTGAACTTGCAAGAGAGTTTATAACAGATTATAACGTAAAAAAATATGTACTTGATCCTGTAATGGTGTGTAAGGGTGCCGATGAAGCATTGAACCCTGGCTTAAATGAAGCAGTAATTAGTAAGTTACTTCCATTATGTGAAGTTACAACACCTAACCTTTTTGAAGCTGGACAGATTGCTGGTATGCCTTCTCCTAAATCACTAGCCGAAATGGAAGAAGCTGCAAAGATTATTCACTCTAAGGGTGCAAAAAATGTATTTATTAAGGGTGGCTCAAAGGTAGCAAAACTTGAAGGCCTTTCAACCTCTATTGATATATTCTTTGATGGAAACACTATGGAACGAATCGAAGCGCCACTACTTGATACAGAATGGACACATGGTGCAGGCTGTACAACTGCCGCTGCCATTACCGCAGGACTTGCAAAAGGCCTTTCTGTAAATGAGGCAGTTCATTTAGCAAAGAAGTTTATTAGCGCAAGTTTATCTAATTCTTTTGCACTTAATAAGTGGGTAGGCCCTGGAAATCCGAGTGGCTGGAGAAAAGAAGTTTTTTAAGCAATGTCTCCTTTCTAATTTCACCTCTTGAATAAAACTACAATCACCATTATACTTGTATATTGGAGAGTAGTGTAAAAAAGAGAGGAAAAGGTGAAGTTAAAAGAAGTTAAAAAAGTACGCAATCCTATTGCGTTAAAATTGATTCTTATTATTACAACGTTGGTTGTGTTGTCGCTTGGAACAGTTACGGTGTTGAGCTCTATGCTCATTCGCACAGAAGTTCAATTAACAGCAGAAACAAATAATCATACCATAAATGCTCAAGCCAGCGATGTAGCGCTAAATGAGCTTATGTTTGCGCAAGATAACGCCTTTGTCTTAATGAACTCTCTTGTTGCAATGGAAAATGCACCTGAAGAAACAGAAGCTTTTTTAGATTTCTTTTTTGAACGTAATGAAAATATTGCCCTTGTTATGGTTCCAAACGAAATAGAACTTTTAAATGAAGCCTTTTTAGAAAAAAACGAAATAGCAAAAAATACCATACAATCTCTTTATGCCGGTTTGCAAGACGATATTGAGCGAAGTGCAAACGGTGAAGTTCTTGCAAAAAATACTACCGTTTATTTTGGAACTCCCTCAATTGGTTTAGTTTTTCCTTGGACCGTAGGAGACGTTCAATCGAGTCTTTTGGTTGTAATTTCTGTTGAAAATTTAAGTAACACTTTTTCGGGTGACACCATAAACAAATCCTTTATGATTAATGATACAAACAGTATACTTATTCATTCTGATGTTGATATGATGAGTAGTGAAAAAAACATGAGTGATTTTCCGCTTGTTTCACTAATGAGAGAAAATAGTTACGAAAACAGACAAGTTGTTTTTACCGATACTGATGGCACGGAATATTTTGGAGCATATACAAAGCTTCCTATTGCTGATATTGGAATTTGTACCCTTGTAGAAACCCGTGTTGTATTTGAAAGTGTTGATGCAATATTTTATCAAAATATAATGTTAGGCGGAGCTGTTTTATGTTTATCGGTACTCTTTATATGGTTTTTTGCACGTTCCATGACAAAGCCTATAAAAGTACTTTCAAAAGCATCTGAAGAAATAGAAAAAGGAAATTTTTCAATTACACTTTTACCCAAGCATAGAGATGAAGTTGGATTTTTAACCACAAAGTTTTCTGACATGTGTAAGGGGCTTGCAACCTTTGGACGTTTTGTAAATATGGATATTGCGCTTAAAGCAATGAGTGGTGATTTAGAACTTGGTGGTGAAACAAAGAAAGCTACTATATTCTTTTCTGATATTAGATCTTTTACTGCTATTTCTGAAAAACTTGACCCGCATGAAGTTATTGAGTTTTTAAATGACTATATGACTAGAATGGTAGAATGTGTTATACAAACTAATGGTACTGTAGATAAATTTATTGGAGATGCCGTAATGGCAGTTTGGGGTGCGTCTTCCAGTGCCGGTAGTGAAAAAGAGGATGCATTAAATGGTATTAGGGCTTCTCTTATGATGAGGGCAGCTTTAATGGAGTTTAATAAAGGGCGTGGTGGAGATAAAAAACCTATTATTAAAATTGGTTGCGGTCTTAATACCGGATCTGTTGTTGCAGGACAAATGGGGTCAAGTGAACGCATGGAATATACCGTTATAGGGGATGCGGTAAACTTTGCTTCTCGTACCGAAACGCTTACAAAACCCTTTGGGGCAGATATTCTTATTACAGAAAATACGTATGAGCTTGTAAAAGATAATATTATTGCTGAAGAAATGCCTTCTGTTTCTGTTAAAGGAAAAGAAAAGCCTGCGAAAATTTATGCAGTTGTTAACATGCCAAATGAAAACACTATTCCGCTCTGTGGTATACGTGGTCCAAAAACACTTGATGAAGTAAGATCTTTATTAGATATACCAAAGCCTGATTTAACTCAAGTAAATCCTGATGCAGAAGAAAAGAAATATAGTATAGCAGAGAAATAATTAGTTATGAAAGAAATGCATAGTTCTGAAGAATTAGACAATAAATATTTTCTCGCTCATAAGGATTGGAAGCAAAAACGTATAGAAGCCTTACGAAATAATATTGTAGGTAAGAGGGTTTCTCATAAAGTAGAAGAAGAAAAGCATGTACAAGAACAACTTACCCCTATAGATGATGGAAGCTTTGTTACGTGCGCAGAATGGAGAACTATACACGAAGTTTTACAAATAGCAGACGATGAAATGTTACAGAGAATACAGAAAAAATCTGTAACAACTGATAGTCTGGTATTTACGATAAAAACAACGAAAAGAACAGTACTTTTAAATATAGCTATAGTACTACTATGTTTAACAGGAACCTTTTTTTCATTAAGAGCCTATTATAATGCAATAAATACATCTTTTGTAAAACTAGATGAAGATCCTATTGGCTCTATTGTATATAGGTATAAAGTTGCTCAGCGAAAAATGACTGACCATGTGGCTTGGGATAGATTACAACAAAATACTCCAATTTATAATGGAGATTTAATTCGTACTGCAGAACTTTCTGAGGCTACAATTACATTCTTAGCCGGTAGCTCAATTGATTTATATGACCAAACCTTAACACAGGTTTATTATGATGAAAATGGAGCCGTTATCGACTTTTCAGGTGGTGAAATATCGGTAAATACCACAAATT
The DNA here is from genome assembly GCA_964370555.1 of uncultured Treponemataceae bacterium. Lineage (GTDB taxonomy): Bacteria > Spirochaetota > Spirochaetia > Treponematales > Treponemataceae > CAYJFX01. The sequence goes on from CAYJJW010000048.1 coordinate 3,460, forward strand.
CACAAACCGGTATTACACTTATTGCAGGCGAAACAAAAGTAAACCTTAACAAAGGTGCTGTTTTAAATGCAAATGCTCAAACTACACAAGAAAATGGAATAACAACCTTTGCAGCTAGTCCTATTGCATTACAATTAGCGGAAGGGGATGCACAGATCACTGTTACTAACAATGGAGAGCAAGAACACATTGCTGTTGATACAGGTAGTGCTGTTGTACTAGACCCAACTACAAATGCTGTAGATGTACAACCTCTAACCTTAGTTTCACCTTCTACGCAGCTTGCATACATAAAAAATAAACATGAAACTCTTATTGTTCCTTTTGAATGGCAGGTACAAGATAGTGAACATAGTATTCAAACTACACTTGAAATATCTGCTTATAAGGATTTTTCAGAAATTGCACACGCGCATACTTTTGAAAATACTACAAGTGCTTCCATTCCTTTTGATGCAGGCTCTTGGTATTGGAGGCTTTTTACCGAAGGAAGTGACTTAACGCTTAGCGGTAAGGTAAGTATTTTAGAAATAGATGATTTTGAGTATATTACACCGAATGAAAGCGATTCATATTTTTATCGTACAAAAACTCCGAGCGTTCGTTTTGTTTGGTCCGATGATGAAAATGTTTCACAGTGGCTTTTAGAAATTGCAGATAATGCTGGGATGAAAAATCCTATTGTAAGCCAAAGCGTAACACAACCATCATCTATAATTCACACCCTGGAAGATGGCAATTGGTTTTGGCGCGTTACGCCAAAGTATTCAGATCGTTATACGCTAAGTGAAAACATAAGAACGTATACACCTGAAGTGAAAGTATTTTCTGTTGTACAACAAGCTGAACTTTTAGCTACAACATTATTAAGCCCTGCTATGTACAGTTTTGTAAACACTCAAAATGTAGAAACGCCTCAGTTTGTATGGAAATACGATAGGGAAGCATCTCTTTATACCATTATCGTTAGTAAAAATGAAGATTTATCAAATCCTATAATTACAGAACAAACAAACGACACATTTTTTGCGCTTGAAAAGTATGCAAGTATCATGGATGAAGGCATGTGGTATTGGGCTGTAACAAAAACTGATACCGAAGAAAATATTTCACCAATAGGTACGATAGGAACTTTTTATGCTATTGACGGTGAAGTTATATACGATACTTCTATGCCTGAAAATGGAGAAGTTTTTACCGAACAAACAATACATGAAACTCAATTTACCTGGCAAAATAATATACCGTTTACAACCTTTTTACAAGTTTCAAACGATATATCTTTTAGTGATGTAATTATCGAGCAAAAAATAAATACGGATCTTACGCAAGGGTTTGTAGATAATTTGCCTATTCCTCAAGGAATGTGGTACTGGCGAACTGTTTCTAAGAATGAAAAAACAGGATTAGAGTATAGTACAGATGCAAAACACTTTTTTGTAGATTTTACCTTATCTGAAGTAGTATTATTAAATCCACAAGAAAGCGCAACACTTAAAACGCATGAAGATTATAGGCAAACATTTTCATGGCAAGGTGTAGAACATGCAGATTATTATACCTTTAGTCTTTATTCAAAAAATAATCTTGAAACGCCCGTGTATGAACAAAAAGAACATACACAGACAACACTTAGGCTTGATATTTCCGGTTATGCCGATGGAGATTATGAATGGCATGTTAAAGCGGTATCGAATAGTGCTCCTTCAAAACGCGTACAAGAAACAAATGTTGCAATGCAATCGTTTACAATAAACGCAATTAAACCGGTAGTGCTTACAGGGCTTTCACCTTCGGTACAATTGACCGGTGTTTCAGCTCTTATAAATCCACAAAGTATTGGATGGGCAAGTTCTGAACCTATTGTTAGCTCTGAGTTTATTCTCAGTACATCAAACCGTGGCTTACGAGTAAGTGATGTAGAAAATGGCATAGGGGTGAGAGAAAGTGATGCTGTTATGCGCGTGCAAAATCCTTCGAGATCTATTGAATTACCACCTTTAACTGAAGGAACCTATTATTGGACAGTAATAGCACGTACAACTGGTGGTATTGATATACGAGCCGTACAACCAAGAACTATTACTGTACTTCCAATTACCTTGCTTGCAAGCGTTACAAACATGAGCCCTGAGCAAAATATTGTATTATACAATAGTGACATACTAAAAGGCTTTATTAATTTTTCTTGGAATGGCGTTGAAAATGCAGATGAGTATCTCTTTGTGCTATACAACCAACATAATGAAGTGCTTTGGGAAAAAACCGTAATTGGTGATACAAGCGTACATTTTGATGCTATATCGCTTTTAGACCGCGGAACGTTTACATGGACTGTTGAAGCAAAAAGAAACTTACCTACCGGTATAATACAAAATGGAATTATAGCAGAGAATAATTTTAGCATTGATATTGGAGAGCCTGTTATTCCAAAAGACAAAACGCAGGGAGGCCAGTATGGTTTTTAAGAAATCTTTGCGCTTTCTTGTATTATGTATGCTAAGTATATTTTTTATGCAAGGTGTTTTTTCTCAACAAGTGCAAGATCAATTTATTCAAATAATTGAATGGGAAAATGTTGCATATGCAACGCAGTATACTATAGTTCTTGAACAAAAAAATGCTTTAAATGTATGGAACATATATGATAGCTTTGAAGTTACTACAAATATGCTTGAGCTAACGCTAGACGCGGGGGAGTATAGATACAATGTAACCGTTTATAATGTTTTTGGGCGTGCAGAGCAAACATCAGTTTGGTATAATTTTACTATAGAGCAAGCATTGCAACCGGTAATTTCCGATATATTTCCTAAAGAACTAGATTTAGAGGACAGTGAAAAAGTAGAGGATACAACAATTATTACTCTTAGTCCAAAAGATGTTTCAGAACATGCTACTTTTTTTCTTAAGCAAGCAAAAGGAAATGATGTGTTATATGGTGAGTTTATTGGGTATGATGAAACCGGTATGATGCAAATTGAATTTAAAACTGATGAGCTTAGGTCGGGAGATTATGAACTTGTTATTCAAGACCCCAGCGGGCTTACAAGTGAAAATGTTTCTGAAGTAAGCCAAATAAATATTGAGCGTTATAATCCATCGTATTTAAACATAAGTTTAGGGTATTCATTTGCTATTTTTCCGCCATATGAAAACAGTTTGTTTAGTGACTATGATTTTCCTTCAAAAAATATTACTGCAAGAGCTAAAATAAGCTATATTCCCTTTGTTTCACCAAGTAGGGGATCTTTAGGCTTTGAGTTAGCAGCTTACCTGTTGCATACTAATTTTACGTCAAAGTTTAGAGATGTAACAGGTTTTATTTTTCCTATAACAGCTAATATAGCCTATCATAAAGAGTTAACTGAACGATTTGTACTTGCTACACACCTTGGTGCTGGTATTACCTTTTTAAATGATTTTGTGGAACATAATAATGCAACACAAGTACCAAATGCTGCAGGTATTGTTGTAAATGGTGGTATCGCAGGTCAATATTTTATTGGTGAGTGTTTTTTTGTTGAACTTGGCGTAGATTATATGTATTCACACTTTTTAGATACCAATAGTTTTCATACCGTGCTTCCAACATTTTCAATTGGGTGGAGGCCAAATGGCAAAACAGAATCAACAGACGAACAAGAATTAGAAGAAAGTACTAAAGAAATGAGTACAGACATAATAGATGAAGATTCAACAAAAACTGCATATGTAAATATCAGTGCCGGCTACACCTATGCACTTTTTCCACCTATTCATAATACATTATTTGGGCATTTTAACTTTCCTGTAAATAACATTTCTGCAAGGGTAAAGCTCACGTACGCTCCCTTTGTGTTTCCAAATATAGGTTCTCTTGGCTTTGAAGTTTCATCATTTGTGATGTATAATACTTTTGAAGCTGATAACTCAGAATTTAGTGGATTTTCAGTGCCTGTTACATTACATATAGCATATCATACACAATTGAGCAAAAAATTTGTACTTGCCACTAATTTAGGAGCAGGGCTAAACTTTTTACTACATTTTCATGATTCAATAACTAATGCCACAATGAAGGATGCTGCAGCACTTGCCTTTACAGGTGGTATAGCAGGTCAATATTTTGTTAACGATAATTTTTTTGTTGAACTTGGCGTTGATTATATGTATTCATACTTTTTAAATAACACCGGTTTTTATACCATACTACCAACACTTTCTGTAGGGTATAAGTTTAACTAAGGGGCATTTTGTGAAAAAATTTTTTATTATTTTTAGTTTGTTTTTATTTCTCTTTACCTCATGTGAACTTTTTTTAGTAGAAATCGGAAATTATTTTGTAATTAGCGATGAAGAAAAAAATGCGAGCGGTACAACGCCAACAAACCCACCTGAAGAAGCTGATACCTATACTATTACGTTTGATGCAAACGGTGGAAGTGAAACAATGCCAAATCAAACATTTACTGCAGGCGTTTCAAAAGAACTTTCGCTAAATACCTTCGTTCGATTAGGATACACCTTTATAGGCTGGGCTGAAACATCTGACGGAGATGTCAAGTTTACTGATGGGCAAATCTATACAGCAACTGAAAATAAAACACTGTTTGCAAAGTGGAAAGCTAATACATATACCTTACGCTTTGATGCAAATGGCGGAACAGGCACTGCAGATGCAAAAGAAGTAACATATGATCAAGCAATTGGCTCTTTACCAACAATAAACAATACCGGTTACACTTTTGCCGGCTGGACAATAGATGGCTCTCAAATTACCGATGCAATTATTTGGAACTATACTGAAGATAAAACAGCAATAGCTCAGTGGGTAGAAAAAGGAGATACACCATATACCGTTGAGCATAGACAGCAAGATGTAATAGGAAACGGTTATACAATAAAAGAAACTGAAAACTTTACCTCTGCAACCGGGGCAAGTGTAACTCCTGTCACAAAAATATATACAGGATTTATTTCTCCTCCTCCTCAAACAGTAATTATTGCAGCAGATGGCAGTACAAAGGTAACATACGATTATGACAGAAACTTACATACCGTAAGATTTGATGCAAGAGGCGGAAGTCCTGTTGCAAACCAATCAGATATACGATATGGTGCAACAATAGTAGAACCTGCGCTACCGGTACTTGAAGGTTATAGCTTTGGTGGATGGTATAAAGAAGTTGGTCTTACAAATGTATGGAATTTTACAACTGATACCGTTACAGAAAATATTACATTGTATGCAAAATGGGTTGCAAATACTGAAGTATGGCTCGATGGTAGTAAGACTGAAAAAGGTAGTGGAACTGAAACCTCCCCATTTAATAGTTTTCTTGATGCAAAAACAGCACTTCCCGAAGGTGGAACAATTTGGGTAAAAGGTACTACAACTTTAACAAATGGCACGCACACATGGAACTCTGATGACGCTATAAATAAACCCCTTGTTTTAAAACGTACAGAAGGTTTTACCGGTAGCTTTGTTTCTGTAAGCGCTAGTGGAAATCTCACATTGCAAGACATTACGCTTGACGGTCAAGGTGGGGTAGATGTAGATTTAAACAATGATGGCACTATAGACGCAATTAACGATTTTATGGGTGAAGGCGATATAGACGCAACTGCCTCTCTTGTAAGTGTGGGAATAGGCGGAAACGTAACCATTGCCTCTGGTACCATTTTACGAAATAATATGAATATTACTACTGCTACCGATAAAGACACAGCCGGTGCTATTCATGCACAAGGTAGTTCTTCTGCAGAAAGTGCAACTTTAAATATGACAGGTGGCACAGTGCAGTATAACACGGCAACTACCGACGGTGGAGGTCTTGTAGTAAAAGGTGGCGCAAAATTTACCATGAGTGGAGGTACTGTTGAGTACAATGCATCAGGTGATAATGGAAGCGGTATACATATTACCGGTGCAAATACAACTTTTGCCATGAGTGGTGTAAATACAAAAATTCACTATAACAAAGCGGCAAACAATGGTGGTGGTATATATGCTTATTCAAGTACCTTAAATATGAACGGCGGAACTATTGCCAATAATACTGCAAACAATGGTGGAGGCTTCTATATAGAAGAAGATGTAGACTTAACTATTGGAGCAGGTACAATTAGTTATAATATGGCAAAAACAACTGATACTACTCATGCTACAGGTGGTGGAATCTATGCTAAGAATAATTCAACTATTTTCATGTCTAGTGGTAGCATTGTAGAAAATTCTGCAATAAATAATGATAGTTCTAAAGCTAATGGTGGAGGTGTGTATTTAACTGAAACTGGCTTTATACAATTAAGCGGAAACCCACAAATTAAAAATAATGAAGCCGGTACAGAGTCAACTAAAATAGATAATAACCTCTACTTTACCATTAAAGAAAACGAAAGCAATGTAAAAATAACAGGAAACCTCTCAGATACCCCAAACAGCATAGGACTAAGCCCAAGCACTGCAACCGACGGCTATATGCTTGTACAAAACACCGGCACCCACATGTATGAAGCAAATTATTTTTCTATGGACGACGGGGCAACTAAAACGCACAAAGATGCAACCGGAAACCTTGTAGCGGGGGAAGCAGGAACAACACCAACAGGCTATGCAATTGGCGACACCGGTCCCGGCGGTGGAACAATTTTTTATGCAGACAATACAGGGGCATATAAAGAGGTAATTGTCGGTTCAAGCAGTGCCGTAAGTTTAAGCGAAGCAGACAGCAATGCCGAAGCCCATGAAGGTGGAGGAATGACGGACTGGTTTTTACCAAATAAACATGAACTAAACGAAATATATAAAGCAAGACAAAATAATGCTACACTGCAAGATAAGATAAAAAATGCTGTTACCTATTGGTCAACAACCTCTGCAGATTATATTCCAAATGCTCCAGGTTTAGAAAATGCGTTTCCTGCCAAAACTTCAAAGTTTTCCGGCACAGGAAGTGGAAATATATGGATACAAAATTTTAGTGATGGAACAAAAACTAACGTAGCAATTAGTGGCACAACCAATGCTGCACTATATATACGTTGTGTAAACACTAAAACTTATGAAGTGGGTGATGATGGTCCCGGTGGCGGTAAAATTTTCTGGGTTGGTGCAAACGGTGCATACAGAGAAGTGAGCACTGCTTTAAGTAATGCAGACTGGTATACTGCAATTCCTAATGCCGAAGCCCATAATCAGGGCGAAAAAAGCGACTGGTACTTACCGGATATATATGAGTCAACGACCGTGTACAATGAACGTACTAAGATAGGGATGGGCTCTGTAACAGGCTCCCTCAGTTCTTCGTCCGAGCGCACTAATCATGATGTGTGGTCTCTGGATTTCAGCCGTAGCGGTCAGGACTACGGCAGTAAGGCAGATAAATGTGGGGTTCGTGCCATCAGGGCTTTTAACACTTCATCCCTGTAACGCTTTAACGTCACAAAAGATTCGCTTGCGAGTCTTTTGTGACAAAATTTTTGTTGTAAGAATAACGGAACGATGATATAATTTTGTCATAACATAAAAAAGAGGTAAAAAAAATGAACATTCAAGAATCAACAACTAAAATTTCTAAAGAAAAAATATCAGAAATTATTGAAAACTTAGCTGAAAAAATCAAAAATGCTAATTTTTTACAATCAGATACGCATAAAAACGAAAGCCTTAGTTACTTTAAAAGCTACTTTGAGTTTTTAGAATATTTTGCAAAGCATAAGCCCTATAGCGAACATGAATTTATTGTAGGTACCAATATGGCATACGGCTGGATGCCAACAAAGTTCAATATACATGAATATCCTCTCGAAGAAAATTCTGAGAAAGTATCAAGAATACCAAAAGTACTGGAAATAATAAACAAAGCACAAACTGAAAATAGTGATTTATCAAAAGACGATTATGAAATATTGGCATCATGTATAAATAATTCTATTGTTGGTGCCTCAAAGCTCCTACACTTTATTAACCCAAACGTATACCCAATTATCGACAGCAATATTATTAAGTATTTAAAAAATACTCACAGCATACGTGTCGGCGTGGATTACAAAAACACTCGAGTACAGCACTATGTGGAATACAAAGATATTTGCCATGTAATCATAGAGCATGAAAAATTTAACGGACTATTTGACGGCGTGAAAAAAATGCTTGCAGAAAAGTGCGATTTAAACGAAGAGCAAAAAAACGCACTGAAAGATATTACAAAAATACGAGTACTGGAATTCTTATTCTTTGAATTAGGAAAAAAATCTTAATAAAAGTAAAGAATAAAAATCTGTGCAATCTGTGTAATCTGTGGATTTAAAAACTGTGATAGATTCTTCCTGTAGCTAAGCAGAAAGCAAAGTCAGAATGACTGGTTGGACTGCAACAAAAATAATCTGCGTAATCTGTGTAATCTGTGGATAAAAAAAGTGTATAACTTCGGTGGTATACGCAACCGTTCTCTTATGCTTGTGAGTATATAAAAATTAGGAATTAGGAATTAAGAATTAGGAATTAATTTAATCTCTTCTTCACTCAAACCGGTATATTTTGCAATTGTAGCAATGTCTATTTTATCTACTTTCATAGATTTCGCCATTTCAACTGCTTTTTCATGGGCGCCCTCTTCACGTTCAACTTGACGCATTCTTGCTTCACCACTAATGTATATTTCTCTTTTTTCGTATTCGCTTACTAAGTCTTCATCGGATCTAAAATATTCATAATCGCCTACAGCCTTCTTAAAAACTAAACCTTTTTCTGCAATCATTGTTTTATCCTTTTCAAAATTCTTTGATCCAAAAAATACCAACCATGTTTTAAGTTCTTGTTCTTGAACACCATAAAAATCTTTCGGTAGTTCTATAAAATGCATTAATAAATCGTTAGTACTTATACTACCTGTTTCACAGCAGTGTATCATATGCGTAGTATGCGAAAGTTCTGTACTTTCAAATAACTTAAACGCAAGAAGATTTATGCTTATTACAGGTGCTAAAACGCTTGTCTTTTCCCCGTTTTGTAGCTCTATCTTCTCTGTACGATAATTTTTAGCCCAGTATTCCAATGCTCTGCTAAAAAAAGCTTTATTACCTTTAATCTGAACTTCAACTATAACCGTTTCACCACTTGAAGTTATAGCCTTCACATCAACAATAGTTTCGCTTTCTGCTGCATGTTCTTTTAAGTTGTAGGGGTTTCGAACACTTACAGATGTAAACTCAGCTTGACCTGAATCTCTCATTACTGAATTAATAAAACTAAGTAATAGATGCTCATTACCCTTTTGCCCCAAAAGATACCGAGCAAAATAATCATTCATTCGTGAAATTTCTTTCTTAATCATAGTATACCTCTTATTGTTAAAATTTACAATACGGAAATAATTCGGAATTAAAAATTATGCATTAGGAATTATTTTTCGTATACTATATATATTGTTCAAAAATGCGGAAAAAACAGAGTTTTGCGGAAAAAATTGTGAAATAATTTTGTGGATTTAAAAGCGTAAAAGATTCTTCCTGTAGCCCAGCAGAAGGCAAAGTCAGAATGACGGGGCTTTGAGTAGCAGAAAGCAAAGTCAGAATGACAGGGTTACTGCAACAAAAAAAATCTGTGAAATCTGTGTAATCTGTGGTTCCCTAATGACCAATCACGGTGGTATACGCAACCGTTCTTTTATCCTTGTGAGTATAAAAAATTAGGAATAAATTAGGCATTCGGAATTAATTTAATCTCTTCTTCCGTAAGTCCTGTTAATTTTTGAATAATTTCAATATCCATTCCTTCTTTTAAAGCATTTTTAGCAATTTCAATTTTACTTTCTAGTTTACCTTCTAGTTTACCTTCAGCATGGCCTTCGGCTCTACCTTCAGCATGGCCATCTTGGCGAGCAATGGCTCTTTCTTCACTAAGAAAATCCATTTGATACATACGATAGGCTTGAATATCTCTATATTTTTCCATGAGTTTTACATCGCCTGAAAACTTTTTGTATTGATCATATACATCGTCAAAATAATTATTTAGTTCTGCAATATTCACTATATCTTCCTCCAAGTTTTTAGATGTAAAAAATTTCATCCAAAGTTGTAAATCTAGATGAATGCCTGAGTTATCTTTTTGTAACTCAACTAAATGTACTTCCCAATCGTTACTTAAAGACTTACCGGTAAGTACATCATTCATTCTATACACACTGTGAGCCCTTTTCGAATCAATGTTTAAGTCATCGTTAACAAGGCTTACGCTTATTACAGGCTTTAGATTGCTATAATCAATTTTTCCCTGTTTTCTTTTTTCAAAGTCTTTTAGGTTAACATTAACTTGCTTTGCATAGTTTACTGCAATGTAGTACAAAATGCGTGGAATAAATCTTGTATTCGTTACATTTTGTACTTCAACCATAATGAGCTCATCAGTATCTGTTTTTGCCTTTACATCTACAACGGTTTCTCTCTCAAGAACATTCTCTTTTAAGTTAAATGTATCTAAAAGCTCAACTTCTTTAAAGGGAACTTCGCCTGCGTCTTTTCGTAGTGCATTTAGAAAATGAAGTAAAATACCTTCGTTTCCGGGGTTAGCAAACAAATACCTCACAAAGTAATCATTAGTTGGCACAAGTTGTTCTACACTCATAGTATACCTCTTATTATTGATTTTTTCAATACTCAAATAATTAGTAACTCGTAATTTGTAATTATTTTCATATACTATATATATTGTTCAAAAATGCGGAAAAAACAGAGTTTTTGAGAAAAAATCTGTGAAATCTGTGTAATCTGTGGTTTAAAAACTGTGATAGATTCTTCCTGTAGCTTAGCAGAAAGCAAAGTCAGAATGACTGGTTTGTGTCAGTGGTATATGCAACCGTTCTTTTATGCTTGTGAGTATAAAAAATTAGTACCTAGTAATTAGTACTGATAGATTTGCACATTAAGTGCAACACTAAATAAAAAAAATAGTGGTAAATCTT
>CAYJJW010000049.1:0-13900 GCA_964370555.1 uncultured Treponemataceae bacterium
CAATTGATACAGCAATTGGTATGATGCCAAAAGCTGGAACAGTTGACATTTCAGGACTTGATATTTCTCAAGAAGAAATGGACGGAATCTTAGCTGTTGACAATGCAGGATGGTTAAAAGAGCTTGAAGACATTAAAGCTAACCACTATCCTAAATTTGGCGACAAACTTCCAAAAGAACTTATGGCTGAGCTCGAAGCTCTTGAAGGACGCCTTAAATAATTACTAGTTCTTAATTACTAGTGGTAATGAGCCCTTGTAACATTTGTTACAGGGGCTTTTTTTATGTGTTTAAATTTTAATAAAGTAGTATGTAGTATGAATTACAATATACTAATATTGACAAGTTCTATATTTTTCTATATAGTAGCTTCGAGGTTGTTTAATGTCTGTCAGGGATGTAAGCAACCTTTATTTTTATAGTATAAAAGGATTTAATGTAGTGAAAAAAATTATTTTAACAGTTTTAATTTGCAATATTGTAGTTGGAGCCTTTGCATTTGATAAAGGATGGACACTTGGCTTGCGAGCTGATTTTGGAGGTTCGCTGACTCTTCCAAGTATACCTCAGGAAGATTTATTAAAATTAAATCCATTGGCAAAAAGTATGACTGGTGGTTTGAGCAATCTTCTTACGGGAGCCCAAGTTTCTCTTGGGTATATATTTGACTCAAATGAACTTTTTCCTGGATTGAATGATTCTTCTGCATTTAGTGGAGTAGGAGTAAATGCTTACCTTGGTTTTGGGCAAGGTAATGCAACTGAAAAAATTTCAGCAGTAGTTGAAGGTACAGATCCTCCTCAGCCCCTAGATATTTTTATTGTTGTTGATTATTTACCTGTAATTAGTTTTGGTGTTGAAGGAGAGGCTCTTTTCTTCAAAAATAGATTTTCAGTGGGGCTTGGCCTTGGAGCAAAAATGATTGCAGATATGACACCTGAATATCTAGCATATGCTACAGATAACATTTTTGCTAATGGTAATTCAAGCTCTGAGGTTGGAACTATAATTGTTACAGAAGAAATGATGACAAAAATGAACGCTTTTATGTTTTCTACAAAACTTGATTTAGGCTATCATGTACCTATTCTTCCAACTACTGAATTAGTGCTTGGTTTTTTTACACAGTTTAATCTCTATAAACCAAAATACTTAACCGTTCCTGCTTCCCTTGCTTCAATGGGTGGACTTGATCCTAGTACACCCTTAGCTTCGCCAAATTTCTGGCTTAACTCGCTTGACTTTGGAGTGAATTTAGGCTTTTTGTTTAAGCTATAGTTTATAGGAGTCTTTGTGTATTTTAAATCTCGTCATTTTATTTTTTTTATTTTGATACTTATTGTTTTTTCCTCATGTTCCGGCTTAGTTGGAGGTAGAAAGTCATATTATATGCAACAAAACATTGGAGGATCTGCTAAACCTGAAGAACCTTCTGTAGCGCCACCGCCTCCTTCAGTTTCAACTGCACAAGACCCATTTTTGTTTGAGGAAAACAATGTTGAAGATGCAGGTGGCTTTAGAGCATCCGATATTGATTCATGGACATTAGAAACCTACTTTGACAAGCGAAATGTAGCACTGCATAAATTTATTACTGATAAAAGTAAATTATGGGTTAAGGGTGATGAAGATACAGGTGAGTTTTTGTTAACGGGACAAGAAACCTACACTGAAGTTGTGTCAGGCAATATGGGAAAAATAAAAGATGTTACTTATGCTGTGTATAGAGGGAAAAATGACCATTTTTTTGCAGATGATCCCTATAATACAGAGCCTATAAATGGCGTTCTCAGAATGGAGCGTTTTAGATTTTATCGCTTTTTTGGAACCCCTGCATCAGGTCCTAAACTCGATAATCGTTTAATGGCAATTGATACAATGACAAAGCTTATTTTTACCTATTCTAAGCCAGTTAAGTTTCAAACTGTTGTAGGCCAAAATGTTCCTATTGGGTGGGAAGCCGTTGATACAGCAACTGTAATATCAGGAAACACACGCCCATTTTATGAGTATGATCCTATTGGTGTGCTTCATAAGGATGGAAAGGTAGAATTTTTTGATACGTATGTGAACAACACAGCAGCAGCTAAATATGATCCTGTTATTGGCGACCCTTCTCGTGAAGTTGCCGCATCAGGAAAGCCAGGGCGTTCTCCTTATTATGTCGTCGATGCTGAAGTCGCTGCAGGGGAGTTTTTAACAAATGTTAAAGGTAAAACTTTTTCTTTTAGGCAGTCAACCGGATCTTCTGAGTTTTTATATACATACACATTTTGTGATGACGGGGAGCAACTAACACGAAGCTTAACTAAATGGAGAGGTGAAGCCCAAAGTATTGGTTCTTTTTCATTTTCAAATGCTCTAAGCGAAAAGATAGCGCTATTTGGTGAAAAAAAAATGCGTTTATCTGATGATTTTAACACATTGTATATTGATGATGTTGCAGTAGGTTATGTAGATTATAACGATATGGGGCCAACTTTTCCTGATAGGGTAAAAGGACTAACTTTTACAGAAAAAGACTATTTGTATGAGTTTAGTTCTGACGGGAAAAGTGTAACTCTCTCAGGAATGAGTGGTATAGATTCCAATGGTATATTTAAGATATATGGTGCAGTTGGTTCTAATAAAACCTTGTATAAAAAGGATAACCAGTTAATGCCATATGGCTTTGCTTTATTTAATGAAGAAAAAAACGGCACTATCTCAATAGATACCGTTATAAAAAAATCTTATGAGCGTGGGGCAGATGGCGCAGTACTGGGTAATGCTACGTCACATCCTGCTTATCTAGTTGTGGGAAATATACCTGAAAATCCTGAAGAAGCATTTTTAAATAGTATTAGAAATAAAACCTATTATTACAGAAGTAACGAGGCCGGTAAGTCAGATGTTTTAGAAATAATTACAGTTTCTGAAAATGGTAAAGAAATAATCCGCTCTGAAAGGGAGTGGCGAAAGTACAAAAATATACAAAAAGACACGTATGCTTTTTCAACTGTTACCGATTCGAGTACAGGGAAATATGGAGAAGAAATAGTTACTGTATCAAATAATGGAAGTGTGATTGGTATTGAAGGTAAGCAATATAAGCTTGATTTTAAGGACTCCGGTCCTTTGTTTGTTGATAGAGTTAAAAACAATACCTTTGGTGGTAGTGGTTATATCTATAATTTTTCCAGCGATGGAAGTTCTATAACGGTTACAGGAAAAGCAGATACAACATACACCTTGGTAGGCACTAATCATCATGATTATGCTGAGTATGAAGAAAGCTATTCCTTTCTTGGGTTAATTCCATCTAAACGATATTGGGGTGTAAAAATTACAACCGATGGAAGTATTGTAGACAGTATTATTCACTGGACTCCAACGCCTATGTTAACTACGGGTACGCACATATTACCGGGAACTGCAACTGCAAACCCTGCTTGGCTTGAGGGTTTTGAATCGGATGTTGCAGATTTAACTTTAGAAGAAAAATTTCTTTATGCACTTAGCGCTAAAACATATAGTTATCGAAGTACAACTGATGGTATATCAGACACACTTGAAACCTATACCTTTGACTCTGATGGGCGCTCTGCTACTAAACATACACAAAAGTGGCAACAAACAGAGAGAGTGCGTATTTACGGCTTAATGTTGAGCAAAATTATAAGTGATACTGAAGGAACATTTACTGTTATAGACATAACCGAAAGTGAAAATCAAGATTCTGTAGTGACCCTGGGTGAAGTAAATATAGTCTTATCAAATTACGGTAATAATGTTGAATTTAATCCTGAAGTAGATAAAACATATATGGCTAATTTTAGCGATCCTGGTCCTTTATTTGTTGATAGGGTAAAGGGAAGGACATATCTTGATAAAGACGATTATAAGTATATATTTTCTGAAGATGGAAGGTCAGTTACTTATTATATATGGACACGTGACGGTCTAGTTTGGAAGGATTGGTATTGGAAAGGCAAAGGTTCTTATGCTATCGTAGATAGGAGTAATAAGCACACTGAAGCTGCTTACAAGCACTCTGCAGGATATTTTCCTATGCGTCTATTAGAATCTGATACTAAATTGCAATTTAGTACTTCTTTTGCTGACCCAAATCATTCTGGTGTTTGGCACAATGATGCCTATAGGCAATAGAAATTTACACTAAAAATTCAGCTAAGGCTTCCTGTATTCTTGCAGGAAGCCATGCTTCTATAACAACACAATCATCTTGCCAGTCGGCATATTTTATAATTCCATTTTTCCGAATTATATACTCAACGTTGCTTTGTGAGAGAGGGATTCTAAAGGTACAACACTCTCCGATAAGTTCTTCTTGAATTTTTATGCGTAGTGCTTCAAAGCCTATTTTTTCTTTTGCGCTTAAAAGAATTGCATTATGTTCTTTTGCAAAAACGAGTACTCTGTTTTTTAAAAATGCATTTGTTTCTATAGCATCAACTTTATTAAAGCAAAGTATTTTTTTTGTGTTTTCAGCGCCTATTTCACCTAATACATCAATAGTTGTTTGGTATTGAGCTTCAAAGTGCATATCGGATGCATCAAGTAAAATAAGGATAACATCGGCATTTGCAGCCTGTTCTAAAGTTGATCGAAACGAATTAACAAGGGTATGGGGTAGGTTTCGTATAAAGCCTACCGTATCACTCAGTAATATTTCTACAGAGCCATTTACATTAAGCTTTCTAGTTGTTGGATCAAGGGTTGCAAAAAGAGCATCTTGTACATAGGTTTCAGCTCCGGTTAGTGCATTTAAAAGACTCGATTTTCCTGCGTTTGTATAGCCAACAATTGCACAAACATGCGCAGGTGTTTTTCCCCGTCTTTTACCTTGTACATCTCGTTCTTTTGCAACTTTTTCTAATTGGGATTTTATGAGTGCAATTTTTTGCAATATAGCACGTCTATCAAGTTCAAGTTGTGTTTCACCACTACCTTTTGAGCCATAGTTTCCACCACGTTGTCTTGCCATGTCACCGTAGGAATGTGCGAGACGGGGTAGTGAATATTGAAGACGTGCAAGTTCTACCTGTAAAACAGACTCTTTTGTTTGTGCACGGCTTGCAAATATGCGTAAAATTATTTCTTCCCTATCATACACTGGAATGTCTGCTAAACGTTCCCAGTTTCTTTGTTGAGTAGGTGATATTTGAAAGTCAAATACAATGCAGTCGGCTTCAGTTTCTTGAGCCCAAGCCACTATTTCTTCTGCTTTTCCCGAACCTAGAATATAGCGAGGGGAAGGTTTTTTAATTCTAACATACTCTGTATGTACTGTTTGAAAACCCAAGGTATCGGTAAGTCCTTGAAGCTCATTAGCTTGGTACATTGCTTCATTATCTTCTATGTTATATACGAGGAGGCATCTAATCTTTGTGTTTTCTTCTTCTTGAATATCTATCATATTGTTTTTGGAAGCCACGTTTTTCTAAAATAATAAATACTAATTGCGCTTGCCGCTAATGCCCAGGTTATAGGATAGCAAAGCATTACGGTAAAAATAGTTTGGTTTCGAGGAACTGCAATGGCAAGCCAAATAACCCGAAATAAACAAATACATGTTGCACTAATTACTGTTGGAACAAGTGTTTTCCCTGCACCTCTAAGAGAACCTGATAAAATTTCTATTGGTATAAACATAATAAAAAATTGTGCAAAAAAGCGAACCATAGACGTTCCTGTACTAATTACATTTTTATCGGTAACAAAAATGGAAAATATTTCTTTTGCAAAAACCCACATAAGGCTAGAAATAATTATTGCAGAAAAAAATGCAATTATCATACACTGCTTGGTTCCGTTTAGAACTCTTTTGTAGTTTTTAGCTCCATAATTTTGTCCTACAAAAGTTGTCATCGCAAGCCCAAATGCATTTAGAATCATCCAATAAAAACTGTCAATTTTGCCAAACCCTGCCCATGCAGCAATGGTATTTGTTCCTAATGCATTGATATTTGCTTGTATAATAATATTTGATAGAGAGTACATTACAGCTTGAATTCCAGCAGGGAATCCTATTCGTAAAACACTTTTTAGAATTGGAAGTGAAATTCGTATTTCTCTAATGCTTAATCTATATGAATCTGTAGCTTTAATTAAACATCTACAGGTAAGTGTCATACTAACCACTTGTGCAAGAACTGTCGCTATTGCTGCACCCTCTACACCCCAGCGGAATATACCTATAAATATAAAATCAAAAACAATATTGGTAAGCATACCTGCAATTAAAAAGTATAGAGGCCGTTTTGTGTCTCCTATTGCCCGTAGTATACCAGAGCTTATATTAAATATTATGAGAGGAAGTATTCCTCCAAAGTATACGCGTAAGTAAATAATTGCTTTATCAAAAATTATGTCCGGTGTTCCAATAATTCTTAATGCAAAAGGAGCTACAAGTAAGCTTAAAATCATTAAAATGATTCCACCGATAATTGCGAGGGCAAAAGCTGTGTGGACTGCATAATGTACATCTCGGCTATTTTTTGCTCCGTAGAATTGAGATACAATTACAGTGGCGCCGGAGCTTATTCCAACAAAAAAGCCAACAAGAAGATTTATGAGCGTACTTGTACCTCCTCCAACTGCCGCTAGAGCTTCTTTGCCTAAAAATCTTCCAACTATAATCGCATCTACAGTATTATATAATTGCTGAAAAAATATGCCAAATAAAATAGGAAAAAAAAGTGCTAAAATTTGTTTCCAGATAATACCTTGTGTAATGTCATATATATTTTCTTTTGTAGAAATTTTTGTGTTCATTCAGATAGTTATATACTGAATTTTGTTTTTAGTCCATAGGTTTTTATATTAATCTTTCTGTATAAGAAGTACTTGAAACAACACATTTATTTAGATATAATTACACAATATGGAGGTAATAATGATTACTATAAACAAAAAAATTGCTCTGCTTTTTGCTGTCGCAATGATTGCCATGGTACTAGTTGGATGTGCTTCAACTCCTGAAGAACCTGCAGCAACTCAATTAGAAGGTACTGTTACTTCAGAAGTACTCGAACACAAAGGGTCTGCATTAGGCTTAAATGAACTTCCTGTTTGGGTTGAAACGTATATTCTTGATGGAATTAACGGACTTGAAGAAATGAGCGAGTTTTCAAATGATTATTGTTTTGTAGCTGAAACAACTGCTCAAAATATTAATGCTGCACAAGCTTGGGTTGAAGGTTTTAATATGCCACAAACCATTGCACGAAATGTATCAACTCGTGTAGAAGGTGTTTTTTCTGGAGCTGAAAGCGGTGGAATGGATGGTGATTACGGAACATATTTTGAAAATGTTGTAAAAACAATGACCGATACTGAATTTTCAGGTGCAAGAAAAGAAAATGATTGGTGGGTTCTTACCCGTCGCTATGATGTAGATACAAAGTCAAAATATGTAGATGAATATAGAGCTTATGTGTTATACACAATTCCAAAAGATCTTCTTGACCAACAAGTTCTTTCTGTAATTGAAAGAATTGAGCAAGAAAATGTTATGTCTGCTACTGAAACAGAAACATCAGATCGAGTAAAAGATCTTCTTTCTACATCAGGTTTATAATAAAACAATGGCTCCTTTTCAGGAGCCTGTTTTTTTAATAAATCCTTTGAACATATGTTTGTCTTGGCACAACGGTAATTTCTACACGTCTGTTTAATGCTCGTCCTTCATCTGTGGCATTGTCACCAATTGGAATTTCTCCTCCATATCCACGATAAGTAAATAAGCTTTCATCTACTCCACGTTCAACTAATTCATCGATAATTGCTAGGGCTCTTTCTACTGAAAGATTTTGTTCTCCTGCGGGTCTTCCTACACTTGCAGTGTGGCCTTCTACTAAAATTGAGCTTTCGCCATTTTCTGTTGCAATAATAAGTGAACGTGCAAGAATATCAAGTCGCTCATTTTCATCGGGTAATAGTTCTGCAGAATCCGGAATAAACTTTAAATTCCGCAATGGAATTAGCATACCTCTATCTGTATCAATTACTTCAAGATCTTCAACTACATTTTCAAAAATAAAATCTGATACTTCTTGAACCATATAAAAATAGTTTTCATCTTTTATCGGTGATGTCACTTTGTAAAAAAGTGATTCTTCATCAAGTAAAATTATTACTTTGCCCTGTTTTAAAAGTTCTATATTTTCCGGTATTGAAAGAATTTTAAGGGCATCATTTTTTGAAATAATAGGGTCTGTTCTGTGTATACCAAAAACGCCCCTTGCCGTAATTCTTAAAGGATCATTACCAACTATCTGAGAAAATGAAGCATCAGCGGTAAGTGATGAATAGTGAACTAATCCTTGTTTTCGTACAATTTCAGGTTCAACCATATTAATTTCATAGAGTAAGTTCATTTCTTCATCCCAAAGTCTTGGAAAAAGTGCCGGTTTTACAAGTTCTTGAGTAAATTCGCCTTGTACAGGAAGTTGACCTCTTGCATCAATAATAATACCTGTGTAGGAGCGAGATGAAACTCTATCAATTGGAATATTTGGTGTGTATGGATTGTCATGACGTATAAAAGAACTAGCTAAATCAGGTAAACTGATAGTATGTTTTGTTGTTAGTTCTTCTCCTGATCGTGAAAAAACAGTTGGTGTTTTCTTTCCTGTTTCAATTATGTCGGTTACTCTATCGATAGTTATTAATTCCCATAATACAGCATCTCCAATTTGTGTTGAAGAGTTTACGGTAACAGTTAAAAGTGGGTTTTTTATTAAAAGTGGAAGATTTTGTTCAATCCGATTTGTTGCAACATTGCGTCCTGAAGGAAGTGCAATATTTGCAGTCTCTACATCTAGTTGTATGTTAGAAATAAATGAACCATTTTTCCAATCTATAAAACTTTCAGAACTTAAAGCTTCGTTAAAACTATTGCTCTGAGCGTAAAAAGAAATTGTAGAAATAAAAATACATGCAATAAAGGGTATAAAAGCCCTATGTATTTTTAATAGCGACAGAAGAGAACCATAATTAAATGTATTTTTTGTATTTTTCACGAAAAAATCCTTATTTAAGTATCGGCAAAAAAAGAACTGTTCCTATACTTAAAATTGCATTTGGGGTACGATTATTTATTTCGCATAAAATATCTACGGTTGTATTGTACTTTCTTGACAAGCTCCATAACGTATCGCCTTGTACAACCCTATGTGATTCTAAAAATGTGGTGCTATCTTGTTTTTCTATTGCTTCAAGAATACTGTCTTTTGATTCTGTTGGGATGCGCAAAGTGTAGTTTTTTGGTGGTGTTATTGCATATTCAAAAGCAGGATTTAAGAAGGTATACACTTCATAATCAATGTTTGTTAAACTTGCAAGCATTTCAAGATTTAATTGTTTTTGTACGGTAATTTCAGTAAAATCAAACGCTGCCGTATGGTCATAGTCGGGTATATCGAGGCCATAGTATGCAGCATTTGTAACCAAGTCTGCAACTGCAATAAATTTAGGCACATAGTTTTTTGTTTGAGATGGAATATACCCGTTTTCCGCTAAATACCAAAAATCTCTGCTTCCTGCTCGACTCATTGCTTTTTGTAAACCACCTAAGCCCATATTGTAAGCCGCTAAGGCAAGCTCCCAGTTTTTTAAGACAGAATAATTATATTGTAATTTTTTTGCTGCAGCTTCAGTACTTAACCAGGGGTCGTGACGCTCATCAATCCATTCATTTTTTTCTAAAAGGCCTGCAATACTATTTTCCATAAATTGCCACATGCCTGTTGCTCCAGAACGTGAAACTGCAGTAGTTTTAAAATCTGATTCAATAACCGGAAGAAATTCTAATGCTAATGGTAAATCATATTCAGAAAGTGTTTCTCGGATATGAGGACGATATACGTGAGCTCTTTGCATAATTTCAGCAAGTCGTTGTCGTCCAAAATTTGATAAGTATTCTTTTCGGTATTTGTCAATAAGGGTATGCTCGGTATAAGGGAGGTCTATTAGTGTATGAATAGGTGTTAGAGCTAAATCTCCCTCTTCTTCTGTTTGTATTTCTACAGAAATATTTTGCTCAGTTTTTATTGAACTATCATGTTCTTCTAAAACCGTTGTTTCTTTAGAGGATTCTTCGGTGAGTGTGTTAAGAAAAGGCTTTAATGGATCGTTTGTTGCATAAATATAAGTGCAACAAAAAAGAACGAGGAAAGTATGTAGTATTTGTCTCATAGTTTTTCACCGTAATATATACCGGCCCATTCCCATCGCCCATGAATTTCTGGGTCTAGGGGAAAATTTACCTTTCTAAAATAGAGATACCAAACATCAACATATTGTCGCCAACCCCAGGTTCGAAGATAGGCTTCATCGGGGGTTGAAGACTGATCTAGGTCTGCATTGTAACGGATTCTTTTTCCCGATGCATAGTCGCTAATTAAGAAATCTGCTGCAGTATTTGCTCCTTCGGAAGTTTGAGTCCATGACATTGCAAAAAAGTTTACTTTTGATTTATATCCTTCCAGTCGCCAGTACTGATAATTGGATAAGGCTGTTTTTACTGCAATTTCAAGTTCTTCTAGTGTTTCAAAAGTCCAATCTTTAGGTGAATTATTGAAGTCAACTTGTTTTCGAGCCTTACTGTATGCATCAGGAATTCCCGGTATTTGTGCTGTTGGTGCATCGTCTTGTTCTAAAAAGTCAGAATGGGCTTTAATTGCCAATTCCCACTCAGCTAAGTGTTCGTACTCATTTGCTAGGCGAGCATACATTTCTGTTTTATTAATTTCATTTGGGAAGTGTGTTATAAGCTGTACAAGATAGTTAACCCTGTTCTGTGGATTTGTACTTATTTGAAGTAAGTATTGTAGGCATAAAACATGAATTGATTGCCCTTGTATTGATAAGTCTTCATAATTGTTAATAATGCGCTCAAAATACATTTCTGCAATAGGGGCGGCATCTTCTTCTAAATATACAGATGCTGTAAGTAAAAGCCAATATGCGTTATATGTATCATTTGGATTGTTTGAAACATGATCTGTTAAAAAAAGAATTAGTTCGTTATTCATTTTTGCACTTCTATAATTAGTTGCGATATGATTTATAACTGCAAAGCTTTGTTCATCTGTTGGGGGTGTTTTTTCTAAAAGGCTAAATAAGTCTTTTTGTGAGTTTATTATTTCTTGTGCATAATCATCTGTAGTGGCTTGATTTGAGCAAGCTGTAAAAAATAAGAAAATAATTACTAAAATTGGGCATATCTTATACATTTTTTTATTATATCATGCTTAAAGGTTATTGGCAAGATGCGCATCATAGTGTATGCTATGGATATGAAAACATATTTTGAAAAGAGTACATACTTTTTATTTTTAGGCTTATTTTTTGTTTTTGTCGGATGTAATTTGCTTGTGGTATTTTTATCACCACTTACAGCATGTACATATTTAATAGGCCCTAATATTTTATTATTGATTGGTTTAACAATACTATATGTCAGTTTAACAGGAAAAAGACGAACCTTTATTACCTTTGTAGGTTTGCTATTGTGTTCTTTATGGCTATTATTGTTGTTAACCTCGTCTCAAATTATCCCTCTCACGATGGTTGAGCTTTGGCCTATAATGCTTATGTTATCGGGTTTAATGCTTATTCCACTTGGTTTTATTAGATATAAATTTTTACCAATATCTTTTATTGTTTGTGCACTTGCTTTACTTTGTATAGGCATATTATTTTTACTTTTTTCTTTAAATATAATTGAATCTTCAATTACTGACTTTGCAAGTCAATGGTGGCCATTAATTTTTATTGTTTTTGGCTTATCACTTATTGCCTTGTTTTTTTATACTCAAAAGCATGAACAAGAAAAATGGGTAAAAAACTCAGATGATTTTGAGGATTAATTATTCATGATTAAAGGTGTATGGCTAACTTTTTTTTGTATTCTCTTTATTGGATGTGCATCTGCTCCTAACACAGAAGTACAGCCTAATAGTGAAGAAGGAACTATAATTAGTCCTCTTCCAAAGCCTGAAGTTTCAAAAAACAGTTTTCCTGCGTATTTTAGTGCAATATCTGACGATATTCTATTAGATATTCAAATGGGAACTCCTGAGTCTATTCAAAGAGCTGTAGCACAACTTCGCAGTAACTATGATGATTCTGTAGAACAAGCAAGTGTGCTTTTAGCGCTATGCTCAACAATTTTGGATTATGCTTGGCCTTCATTTTCTTATACTAAATTTACTTATAGTAATGTACCCACTAATGTGTATACATCTACACTTGAATCAATACATAGAGGAATTTACGAAAGTTCCTTTGGAAGTGGAGATTTTTTTACATTGACAATTCCATCTTTGGTACTATTTTCAAGTGAACAAACAAAAGTTTACTATGCAGAAGCTCTAGCATCTTTAGAAGACTCACTCAAAATGGATGAAAACTCCGTATTAACACTGTATTTATTGGGTGTTCTCAGTATGTATATGGAGAATTATCCTACTGCAATAGAGTATCTTCAAAATGCTATGAGCCTTGATAATGAAAATCTTGATATTGTTTATGCTTATTATAATGCACTTTTGCTTTCAGAAAACAAACAAGAGGCTTATAGCTTTGGTCAAGATTTATTGATACGATATCCTTCTAACTCAAAAATACTTGAACTTTCTGCTTTAGCAGCATTTAATATTGAAAACTACGAAGATGCTGAATCGCTTATTGCACAAAGTATACAGTTAGATCCCAGTAATACTACATATTTACTTTTTAGGGCAAAGGTTCTTTTTGAACTTGGTGATTATCTAGATGTTTCCAGTTTATTGGATGTATACTCAAAAACAGGAAGTCAAAATAGAGATTACTTACTCTTGCGAGCGCGGCTTCAAAGTACGTGGAATAAAAACGTACCGTCGGCATTAAAAACAATTCAAGAGGCATTAACATTGTATCCAGATGATGTTGAAGTACTTCTTTTTGCCGCTAATTTGGCCTCTATGAATGCGCAAAATGTTATGGGGAAAACAGCTTTAGAACTGATTCAACTTGTTTTGGAAAAAGATCCTCAAAACAGACAAGCCTTAAATGTATTGGTTAAAGAATCAATTGCGCAACAATATTGGCAAGAAGCTTATGACGCCAGTAGTATTGTTTTAGCTCAGGGGAATTATAGTCTAATAGAAGCTTTGCAACATGTTGAAATTTGTATTACTTTAAATTATTTAACTGAAGCAAGAAATACAATTAATAACTTTTATTTTTCAGGTGCAGCAGATGAAAGTTTACAACAATGGTATATTCGCCTGTTAATTGCAGAGGGTAACAGTAGTGAAGCAGGCAAGATTATCGCAGGATTGTTGCCGAGTGCAAGTGCAAGAATGAAAAGTGCACTGTATTTTGAAAGAAGTAGGCTACAAACTATGGATGAAAGAATACTTTCAGACCTTCGATCAAGTTTAACGTCAAATCCGAGAAATGAATTTGCTCTGTTTGGCTTATATGAATACTATTACGAAAGATTTGATTATAGTAAAGCACAATACTATCTTAAACAAGTAATAGCACTTAACCCTTCAAATACTGATGCATTAGAAAGAAATTCTGAGCTTGATGCTTTGCTTCGCTAAATATTAATTATTTGTAAATCCATACACTCTATCTTGACTGATTGTATACTTTTATGTTATCCTATTTTGAACGCAAGGGGTTATTGTATCCTTGTGAAATTAAGTTAATTCTAAGGAAAGGAAGGTCTCCCCTATGAACGTAGTTACATTACTTCAAACTCCAGCTGCGGCTGAAGGTTCAATGTTAAGTGCATTATTACCATTTGTACTTATTTTTGCAATTTTTTATTTTTTTATTATTCGCCCACAAAATAAAAAGCAAAAAGAAACAAAAAAAATGATTGATGCATTAAAAAAAG
>CAYJJW010000050.1:0-13758 GCA_964370555.1 uncultured Treponemataceae bacterium
AAACAAGTACAATAGTTGAAATTAAATCGGTTAATTCTCGCTTTTTAGATTTATCAATAAATATTCCACCATTTTTAGGACGCCTTGAAGCGGGGGTGAGAAAAGCATGTACTGAAAAAATGGTACGAGGAAAAGTTGACGTTTTTATTCGAGTCCAAGAGCTTCAGCCCAAGGTAGAAGTAAGTCATAATACAGAAGCTGCAAAAAGCTATTTTGTAGCCCTAAGTGAAATTGCAATGGAACTTGGAAGAACAAAAGATGAAATCCCACTGGAGCTTGTTTTGAATCAAGAAGGCGTATTGGTAAGTAAAAAAGAGTGCGATATAGATCGATATCAAGACCTTATTATGCCGGTGCTTTTTGAATCACTAGAAAAGTTTACAGAAGACAGAAAACGAGAAGGCGAAAATCTAAAAACAGACATGCTTTTTCAAATAGAAAAACTTGAAAAATCTGCTCGCTTTTTTTCTGATACAAGTGGCAAAATGGAAGAAAACTTTAAGACAAACATACAAAATAGATTTACTGAGCTTCTTGGCAATAATGTAGATGAACAGCGTGTATTAGCAGAAGTTGCAGCCCTTTTGGTAAAATACACCATAAATGAAGAAGTTGTACGCTTGCAAAGCCATATTGCACTTTTACGAGATGAAGTAGAGAATAATAATCATCCCGGTAAAAAGCTCGACTTTTTATGCCAAGAGTTAAATCGAGAAATAAACACTATTGGTTCAAAAAGTCAATTAACCGAAATTTCAGATGAAGTACTTAGTGCTAAAGAAGCCTTAGAAAATATAAAAGAGCAGTGTAGAAATGTGGAGTAGATAATTACTAGTTACTAGTTACTAGTTACTAGTTACTAGTTACTAGTTATGAATTACGAATTACGAATGTGGTGGGTAGAGCAAAGAAGAAGTAAAACATAAATTTATTAAAAAATTTTCAGATTATTTTAATGATTCTCATGTTATAATAGTTGTATATTCCAACTAGGAGATTATCATGAAAAAAATTATTATTTCGCTTACAATCATGCTTTGTAGCTTTTTTGTTTTTGCTAACGATTACGAAAACTGGGAAAGACTTGATAGGCAAACCATTAAACTTCAAGATGGAAGTACTACCATTACAAGAAGCGGTGTATACGAACTTACCGGAATTCTTAATAATGGTACTGTAAAGGTTTCTACAAATGATACCGGAACTATTTACTTAGTACTCGATAATGCTCATTTTACTGGTACAAATGGAATCCCCTTATACATTGAAAAGGCCAATAATGTTGTAATAATCTTAGAAAAAAGAACAAGCAACACCATTAGATATACCGGACTTGAGACCGATGATGATGACTTACCAGATGCAGCCTTGTATTCAAGATCTAATTTAACCATTGCGGGTGAGGGTTCCCTTACAATTTCTTCCTCCCACGTTGATGCTATAAAAAGTAAGGAAAATCTTACCATAGAAAACATAACACTTGAGCTTGAAACACCTGAAGATGCAATAGACTCAGATGGAGACATACTTATTACAAGCGGAACTTATATCATTAATGCAGGAGATGATGCCATTCATTCAGAATCTGCCATTACCATAAACGGTGGCACAATAGACATACAAAGCTGTGTTGAAGGAATTGAAGGAGCATATGTAACAGTGAATGCAGGTGACATACGAGTATTTTCTACCGATGATGCTATGAATACGCCTGAAGACTATAGTGTGTTAACTATTAATGGTGGAACCATATATCTTGAAACACACGGGGACGATACGGATGGCATTGACTCAAATAATGATATAGTTATTACCGGAGGCGAAATTGTTATAAAAATGAGTGCATTGAATCGTCGGGGATTGCATGTCGATTATGACACTAATTTTACACAAAGCGGTGGCTCAATAAAAGATGAAAATGGAAATACAATAGATCCACCGAGCCAGCAACAAAGAGGTAGAGGACCACGTCCCAGATTGTAATAGAGAAAAATATCTTAAAAAAGGTGAAATATTATATAAAATTTCACCTTTTTTTGTAACCTTTTTGACTTCTTAGGTGTTTACATAATAAACGCCTCTTTAGCCCGAAGACCATAAGCTATATTTTTGTGCCCGTCCCCTTAGTCTAAGGCTTTAGAAGCTTTTTTGTTGTACTACTTAGTTTTGCATCATGGCTTTTCTTCTTTGTTTGTCATCTATGCTTTTCATCTTAGTTTTTCAACTTTTTTAGCGTACCGCAAGGTGCGCATTTTTTTTGTCTTCTACTTGAGTTATCCTTATATTTTCGCTATAATAGAGTCATGAATCTTGAAGCATTTGTATTAGGTTGTGGTGGAATGATGCCCCTTCCTTATAGACATTTAACATCAGTACTTTTACGTCGTGAAGGACAACTTTTTTTATTTGATGGTGGTGAAGGAACTCAAGTATCCCTTAGAAGATTAAACCTTAAGTGGAAAAAAATAAATGCTATTTTTGTAAGCCATACTCACGCAGATCATGTTACAGGACTACCTGGAATTTTGATGCTTTCATCACAAGTTGATAGGGATGAGCCTTTATATATTTATGGACCACCAAAAATCAAAGAGTATATTGAGTCTAGCCGTCAAGTATTAGATATGTATATCAATTATCCTATAATCGTAAAAGAAATTACTGAACCTTGTGTGTGTTACGAAGGTGAAGATTTTTATATTCGTGCCTTTCCATTAAAACACACTAAACCATGCGTAGGCTATACCTTAGAGGAATTAGATAGACCCGGAGAGTTTGATCCTAATAAAGCAAAAGAACTAGGGGTTCCTATGGGGCCTCTTTGGTCAAAGTTACAAAAGGGTGAAAACGTTGAGGCTACTGATGGAAGCATTGTTACGTCGAGCCAAGTAGTGGGTGCTAAAAGAAGTGGTAGAAAGTTTAGCTACGTAACCGATACACTTTATTTACCAAGTATTGCAAAGGAAGTACAAGGTTCTGATTTGTTTATTTGCGAGGGAATGTTTGCTCACGATGCATTAGACCAAGCAACTGAAAAAAAACATATGACCGTTGTACAAGCATCAATTATTGCAAAAGATGCACAAGTTGATAAAATGGGGCTCATTCACTATAGTCCACGCTATACAGATAAAGAATTAAAGCCACTTTTAGAAGAAGCCCAAGGCGTGTTTCCTGAAACCTTTTTAACACGCGACAGAATGCAAATTGAAATACCGTACAAAGACTAATTCCTAATTACGAATTACTAATGCATCAAGTCATTCTGACTTTGCATTCTGCTGAGCTACAGGAAGAATCTAGTTTAAGGAAGATGATTAATACTATGAATGATAACATACTTAAAACATTAAAAAACCTTGAAAAAGAGGTTAAAGAACTCAGAAAACAAATTCCTATACGCTCGTACAATATGAAAAGCATGATTTATGAGCGTGCAGCAAAAGAGTCTGTAGATTATTTTTATGATAAAGCATCTGATGCCCTCATTTTAGAAGATAGATTTAAAGTACTTGAGTACACTTTAAAAACTTGTATGGAAAATACTTTACAAGAAGATGCTCTTTTTTTAGAGTTTGGTGTATTTCAAGGCGAAAGTATAAACTTCTTAGCAAATCTTGCAAAAGTAAAAATATTCTATGGTTTTGATTCCTTTGAAGGTCTTCCTGAAACGTGGGGAGGAAAAGAAGCAAAGGGGCATTTTAACCTTGATGGAAAACTACCAAAGGTTAAAAAAAATGTAGAACTCAAAAAAGGCTGGTTTAATGAAACACTGGAACCATTCCTAAAAGAAAAGAAGGGCGACGTTGCATTTTTACACATTGATTGTGATTTATATTCATCAACAAAAACAGTATTAGATCTTTTAGCACCAAGAATTAAAGAGGGTACGGTAATTGTATTTGACGAGTATATTAACTATCCAAATTGGCAAAAGCATGAGTTTAAAGCTTTTCAAGAATTTGTAAAAGATAATAATGTGCAGTATGAATATCTTGCACTTGGTATTTTGGATATGGCTATTCGTATTACAAGTATTGGAAAAAAAGCATGAAGCAAACACTTATTATTGGTTCAACCGTTGTAGATGTTATAATTGGAATTCCGAATCTTCCTACAACATCACAAGATGTAAATATTTTAACTCAAAGGCAAAGTCTTGGGGGCTGCGCATATAATGCTTCAAATATGTTACGGTTAGAGAATATTCCCTATACACTTTGTTCCCCCGTTGGAAGTGGCATATATGGTGAGTACGTTCTTCGCGAGCTTGCAAAACTTGATATTAAGCCTTTTATTCACTTAAATGATATTGAAAATGGTTGTTGTTATTGTCTTGTTGAAAAGGATGGGGAAAGAACATTCCTCTCTCACCATGGAGCCGAATATATTTTTAAAAAAGAATGGATGAATAGCATTGATGCAACAAGTGTAGATAGTGTATATATTTGTGGTATAGAAGTTGA
Organism: uncultured Treponemataceae bacterium; assembly: GCA_964370555.1. GTDB lineage: Bacteria > Spirochaetota > Spirochaetia > Treponematales > Treponemataceae > CAYJFX01. The sequence continues at coordinate 4,467 of CAYJJW010000050.1, forward strand.
AGATCCAACAGGCATTGAAATTGTTGAGTACTTAGAAGAAAATACTCAGTTTCAAGTATTTTTTGCTGTGGGTCCAAGAATTAATCATATAGAATCGTCTCGTTTAGAAAGACTTTTTGCCCTAAAGCCAATAATCCATTTAAACGATACAGAAGCTTTGGAATATAGCGGATGCACAACGGTTGAAGAGTCAGCACGTGAACTTTCTAAAAAAACAAATAATTCGATTATTATAACTTTAGGCGAAAAAGGAGCCCTTGTTTTTGAAAAAGGTTGTGCTACAATTGTAGAAGGCTTTAAGACAGAAGTAGTGGATACCATAGGGGCTGGCGACTGTCACATGGGATCAGTTATTGCGGGGTTAAAACAAGGTCTTAGTCTTGTAGACTCGGTAAAAAGAGCAAATGCATTTGCAAGTGCTGTAGTTAGTGTAAGTGGTGCTATTTTGACTGAAGAAGAATATAAAAGGATACTTATATAATGAAAAACAAACAATTTAACGAACTTGCGGTCTGTGGCCTTGAAGCAGTAAAGTCTCTTTCAAAGCATAATGCGCATCTCATTACGCGCCTTTATTTTACAGAAAATAGAAAAGGTCAGTTTTCAAATCTTTGTAAAGAACTTGCTCAAAATAAAAAACCATATAATCTAGTAGAAAATTTTGATCTTGAAAAACTATGTGGCTCTTTACACCACGAGGGTATTGTTGCGATGATTTCTCGCCCCGCACTAAAAGATATTAGTTTTCCCATTTTGCAAAAAATTGCAGAAGATAAAAAACACATACTTATTTTAGATAGAGTTTCAAATGCAAATAACCTTGGTGCAATTGTTCGCTCATGCGCATTTTTTGGCATAAAAACAATTGTAATTTCAAACGATGATGCACAAAGTAGCGTTACAACTTCTACATACCGCATTGCCAAGGGCGGAATGGACTTAGTGAGTATATATACAACTGAATCAATAAATCGTTTCCTAAGCGATATTAAGGGGCTTTTTGCAAGTGTTGGAACCGACGTAAGAACTGAACATGCTTTGCAAAATTTGACAAAGGTGCTAGAAAATAAAGGCTTAGAGAAACTTCCTTGTGCTGTGGTGCTCGGTAATGAAGAAAAAGGCATTTCAGACTTAGTTAAAAACTCTTGTGATGTTTTGGTACGCATACCAAGTATCGCAGAGGGATTAGAAAGTCTTAATGTAGCCCAAGCGGCCTCAATTATGCTTTATGAAATCTCTTTGTAACATCTTTTAAAGAAGGCTTGTTTTTTTTCCGATAAATAAATAGTATGAAAAAAATTGTAATTCTTTATAACCCAACTAATGATGGATTTGCTCATGAAGCACTTTTTAACAATTCTTCAGCAACACAAAGAGCAATGGAATGGTCAACGCAATTTGATAGTTCGGTTGTGAGCATTACTGTAAATGAAGTTTTAGAAAACGACAATGCAAATCTTATTTTGCTTTTAGAAAAAATAGACCAAGCATTACAAACCAATAATGCAGACTATGCTATTTTTGCATGGGCAGATTGTCCCTTTTTAAATAAAGAACTTACAAATACATTAATAGAGTATCATGAAACCTATAGGGCAGAATATACCTTTGCAGAAGGTTATCCGTATGGATTAGCACCTGAACTCATTCATGCCGGTACCGTACGTCTTTTACTACAAATTGCCAAAACAAAAGGTTTTGAAAATGCAATAATTGAACGTGATTCACTTTTTACCCTTATAAAAACAGATATTAATTCTTTTGAAATTGAAACATATATATCAGATCATGATTGGCGGTATTTACGTTTACAACTATGTTGTTCAAATAAGCGCAACACCCTTGCTTGTGAGCGTTTATTTGATATAGGTGAATCTGATATTGACGATGTTAATGCACTTTCATTTACAGCAGAAAAATCATCCTCTGTACTTAGAACCTTGCCGGCATTTTATAATGTTCAAGTTTTTTCTTCAACAAAACTTCAAACAGTCTATGAGCCATCTTTAGGTGATGATGAAATGGATATTGAAAAGTTTAAAAAACTTATACACGATATTGCAGATTTTTCAGATGATGCCGTTGTAAGTTTATCTTTTTTTAGTGATCCCTTATATCACAAAGATTTTATGCAGTTTGTTCAATGTGTGCTCGATTGTGAAAACCTAAGTTTGCTTATTGAAACAGATGGCTTACGTATTACAGAAAACCTCATTATAGATATAAAAAAAATGCTCGGGGATAACCCTATTAGAAAAAGTGGACAAAGAGCCCTTAATTGGATTATTAGACTTGATGCAGATGATGCAACTATGTACAATGCTGTTCATCTAAAAGATGCTCATTCTACTGACTTTGAAAAAGCGGTTAACAATATTATGCACTTAAAAGAGCATTTTACGCATGCTGTTTATCCACAAATGGTACGAATGAACTGTAATGAAGAGCAACTTGAAGCTTTTTTTAGAAAGTGGACTCAAGATGCAAGTGGCGATCTAATCGTACAAAAGTTTGACTCTTTATCAGGATTATTGGAAGATGAACGTCCTGCAGATCTTTCACCTGCAAGGCGCTATGCTTGTTGGCATATAAAACGCGATATGAATATATTATTTGATGGCACTGTAGTGCGTTGTAAAGCTGCGGCCTTTGCACAAGATAAAGATATTGCCGTTTTAGGAAATGCCTTTGAAGAAAAACTGTCAACAGTATGGGCAAGAGGTGAAGTAAATCTTGTAAATCAGTTAAACGAAAAATATACAGGGCAGTGTGGAGAAAGTGATGAATACTATACCTTTAATTTTTAATGAACGTCACATTGAAAGAACGGTTCTTGGAGGTATAACAAATGCTGACAATATTTCCGTATTTGACTCAAAAGTTCCTTGCTCTCTAATTTTATTAAATAGAGGTAGTAATCACTATCGACAACAAAATATAGACGCACTCTTAAAAGTAGGATTTGCTGAAGTTATTTCAGTAGAAAACTCAAGTTTAAGTTATAATCTTGAAGATTTTGCATTAAGACATCCTCAAGTAAAGTTTATTGTACCACAAGAAAAACTTACAATAGGTGATATGATAAATATTGGAATAACAGAATGTAGTACTGAATATGCCTTTGTTATTTGGAACGATATGCATATTTCATCAAATCTTATGAATGCATCTTTATATGAGTCACTTGTTTCTGATTCTATTTTTTGTATAAGTCCTGTGTTGCAGTCTCCTTCTTTACAAACATTGCCGGTAAAAATGATTCCAAATATAGAAAAGGGACGCTTTGCAATAACTCCTTCAACTATCACAAATAAAAGTGAAAAAACTCTCTACTCGTTTGATTTTATAGGAATGTATAATAGGCAAAAATTTATGCAATTGGGTGGCTACGATTATACAATTACTAATCCTTATTGGCAAAACATAGATCTTTCATTGCGTGCATGGCTATGGGGAGAAGAAATAAGAATTTCAAATCAGTTTAAATTAAAATACGAAGAAGAAACTCCCTTAGAAGATATAACTGCAGATTTTACCCAGTTACGTTTTTATTTAAAAAATTGTGCCCCTACATTTAAAACAGATTATGCATATATTCCAGTTTCTTCTTTTTTTATGTTTTCTGGTCAATTTCCGGGTAGTCCATTTGAAGCATTGAATTCATTTAAGGATGCAAGAAAATGGGTTCATACAAATAGGTATAGATTTAAAACAGATGTTGTAAACTTAATACAAAAGTGGAATGATAACTTCGACTCTGAATTATCTGATGGTACACTATGACAATAATTGCCGTACAATGTAGACTTTCCTCAAGTAGACTCACACATAAAGCATTGCTTCCATTAGGTGAAATAGAACTTGTACGTTGGACCCTTCGGGCATTACAAAAAGTTACTGTTGATGAATACTGGTTGGCTTGTGATGAAGATTCTTATGCAGAATTATCAAAAATTGCACATAGTGAAGGGTGGCAATGCTTTTCAGGGCCGAAAGATGATGTTTTAGAGCGTTATTGTTTACTTGCTGAAAAAACAGGAGCAGATACTATTTTACGCGCTACGGCAGATAATCCTTATTTGTTTTACGAGGCAGCAACTGAAAGTTTAAAAGAGTTTGCAAAGAAAAAGTATGACTATTTTGCCTTTGCTGGTCTTCCTCATGGCAGTGGAGTTGAAGTTTTTTCAGCTAAAGCAATATTAAAAGCGAGAAGACTCACGGATGAAGCATATGATCATGAGCATGTAGGACCTGCACTATATAACCACAAAGATATTTTTAATACCGTTTTTCTGAAAGCTCCGAATGAGTGGACGCATGTAAATGATGCAATACAGTATAGAACAACGGTCGACACAGCTCAAGATTATAGACACGTGCATCGCATTCATCATTTTTTACAAGAAAAAGGTTGTAAAGCTCCCTATACATCATCTCAAATATTTGAAGCCTTGCGCTCAGAAACGGTACAAAAACCAGTTCTTTTTATACCGGCAGTTATGAGTGGTAGGGGAACCGGTCATGTAAGAAGAGTAATAACGCTCATAGAAGAATTAAAAAAAAATCACGGTATAGTGGCGGATATACTCCTTACACAAAAGTGTTCTTCTCAGGTTAGCTCATGCATTCAATCTTCGATAGAAACTTCTGTTTTACATGAATATAACATTGTAAAAGAACTTCCAATAAATAATGAATATGCAACTATTGTGTTTGACTCATACAAATTGGATGCAAGTATCGCAAAAAAACTTAACCCTTTATCTACCCTAATAGCACTCGATGACGGTTCAAACACCTTAGAATATATCGACTATGCATTAGACATAATTCCGTCTTTAACTCTTGGACAGAATAAAAATTCTTTTAATCCGTCGCTCTTAGGACTTTTACAGTCTCAAAGAAAAAATACTAAGACAATACAAAAAGTTCTTATTAGCATTGGAGGAGAAGATCCCTTACATTTTTCAGAAAAAATCAGTGCTGTTTTATCAACAATGTATTCTGATACTCCGCTAGTAATTGACAATACTCATACACAGCCTGTTTCAAATTTAAAAGATATTATTCACACCTATGATCTTGTTATAACACATTTTGGCTTTACAGCCTTTGAAGCTGCTAATGCAGGATGCGCACTTATTACTGTTGCAACCAGTCCTACTCATGTAAAGCTTTCTAAAAAGTATGATCTCATCTGCTTAAAAAAAGCAGATTGCACACAAAGTATTATAAAAACTCTTTTGCAAAACCAACAAAGTCTTATGCCAAAAAAACTTTGTTCAATTTTGCAAAATAACTCAAACGAAAATCTTTCAGATACTATACATACCCTCGTGCATTCTCATAAGTACCATTGCCCGGTATGTGGAAAAAAAGAAACAGTAGATAAAGTTGTATCAAGAGATACTGTAAAAACTATTAGAAAATGCAGTGCATGTTCTATGCTATATGTTTCTTTTAGCGTACAAGAAGAAAAAGAGTATCAAAAAAATTACTTTTTTGATGAATATAAAAATCAATACGGAAAAACATATTTAGAAGACTTTGAAGCTATAAAAGCCCAAGGATCCAGGCGAGCTAAAATCATTACAAATATACTACAAAGTTCCAACCATAAAACTATTTTAGATATTGGTTGTGCATACGGTCCTTTTTTAGTTGCAGCTAAAGATGTTGGTTTTATTCCTTTTGGTCTTGATATATCAAAAGATGCAGTAGAATATGTTAAAAATACCCTAAAAATCAATGCAAAAACAGCCGATTTTTCTTCGAACTGTATGCTTAGTGATATTTTTGGCTCAATTTTGCCAAAAAATGGCACATTTGATGCAATAACTATGTGGTATGTTATAGAGCATTTTCAAAATCTTGATTGCGTGTTGAAAAAGGTATCAAAATCGCTTAAAATAGGGGGTGTTTTTGCCTTTTCAACTCCAAATGCATCGGGAATAAGTAAAAAAACAAATGCGAATAAATTTTTTACGCAAAGCCCCTATGATCATTTTTCTATATGGGAAGCAAAAAATGCATCAAAAATACTAAAAAAATATGGTTTTGTAACAAAAAAAATTGTTACAACTGGTATACATAAAAATAGATTTCCTAAATTATGGAACATTTTACCCGACAACCTACATATATTGTTTGCACAAATGTTTCGTTTAGGTGATACATTTGAAGTGTATTGTATTAAAACAGCGGAGTTTTTATAGGATATTATATGAAAAAGATACTTATTTTAGGTGCAGGCTTAATGCAAGAGCCCGCAATTGATTCAGCACATGAGTTAGGATATGAAGTAGTTGTATTTGATGGAAATGCTGATGCATTATGTAAACATAAATGTGATACATTTGAACATATCGATTTAAAACTTACGGATGATATTGTTGCAAAAGCGCTCGAAATGCACAAAATTGAGCCATTTTTTGCTATTTTTACTGCTGGTACCGATTTTTCTTTTGCAGTTTCAAGTGTTGCTCAAGCGTGCAATTTGCCTGCTCACTCGGTAGAAGCAAGTAAAAACGCCAGCGATAAAATAGTTATGAGATCATGCTTTGAAAAACACGGCGTTCCATCTCCAAAATTTATTGAAGTTACGCAAACAACCAGCGATGATATACTTGCACACTTTGTCAAAATAACAGAATTTCCCATAGTTGTAAAACCTTGCGATAATATGGGCGCGCGAGGCTGTAGGCTTGCACGCAGTACTGATGAGTTACTCGAAGCAATAAAAGACGCAATTATGTATTCAAAAACAGGGCGCGCAATTGTTGAAGAGTATATGGATGGTCCTGAGTTTTCCATTGATGCTCTTGTGAGTAATAATGAGGTAACAATTACAGGTTTTGCAGATCGCCATATTTTTTACCCACCATATTTTATTGAAATGGGACACTCTATGCCCACCGATATTGACAAAAAGTTGCATAAAGACTTGGTAAAAACATTTGTAAAAGGAATACGAGCCTTGGGCTTAAGCCATGGTGCTGCAAAAGCAGATATAAAACTTACCAAAAATGGCCCAATGGTAGGAGAAATAGCAGGAAGACTTTCAGGTGGATACATGTCCGGTTGGACTTTTCCTCTAGCATCCCAGTTAAATCTTACAAAAGAAGCCTTGCGTATTGCCTTAAATGAAACACCTACAGATTTATATAAGGGACGAAAAAAACTCCTTGGTGAAACAGATGGTTTTTCTAATATATATGAGTATCCTTGCACATTACACTGTGTTGAACGAGCATGGTTATCAATTCCTGGAAAAATAGATTCAGTTACGTATGGAGATGATTTAACGGTTAATAATGTTTTTCCGCGATTACATAAAGGCGACACAGCTGTTTTTCCGGTAAATAACGTACAAAAGGCTGGTAATGTTATTGCTTGTGCTAACTCACGAATGGAAGCAGAAAAACAAGCAAAAAATTTTATAAAGGAAACATACTTAGATATTCATAAAATGAGCGAAGAAACAAAGTTCTTTTTGAGTCAACCTTTAAATACAGATTTTCCTCCTTCTGCATTTTCATTACCGAATGATATTTATGAAAAAATATATTCTATACCTAAAGATCCTGTATATGAGGTAAAACACTTCCCTGAGTTTTTGCATGAATATGCAGATGTAAGGGATTGGAATGGTTTAAAACTACTTGAAAGCCTTCATATTGTTAATAATTATATTGCAAAACATAAGGAAAATTTACATTGTAATTGTGAAAGTTTACCTGACTTTTGGCACTGCTTTATTAGAGGCGGCGTACAAGGTGCCCTCTTTTATTTATTTTAATTTTGTGATACTATTAAAATATGGGCGGGAAAAAATGAAAAAAAATTGGATTGTTTTTTTATTACTCTTTCTTTTTATACAACTTAGGGCAGAAATTCCACAAGGCTATCATTCTCTTAATGATGTTGCACGTAAAACAGGTTCAAACCTTTACTGGGATAGCATGAGTTCGACCGGAATGTTTGAAAAAAATGGTCATTTTCTTAATTTTTCACTTAATACGCCTGTAATTATTTTTGATTATTCAAAAACTGCCATTGTCCCTGAGCCAATAAATTTTAATGGTTCAATTTATGCACATAATGATTTTTTGTCAACCGCTGAAAAACTATTCACTGAACTTCCGCCAGAGATTAATTTTAGGGTAGGAGCAATAATAATTGATGCAGGACATGGCGGTAAAGATCCTGGTGCAGTTGGTAATCATACTATAAACGGAAAAAAGGTTACGCTACATGAAAGTGATATTGCTTTAACGGTAGCAAAATCATTGCATGAAAAATTATCAACACTGTACACAGATAAAAAAGTACTTTTAACTCGTGATAATGATACCTTTTTGAAACTTGAAGAAAGAACAGATATTGCAAACGCAGTAGAGCTTGATGAGCATGAAGCGATTCTGAATATTTCAATTCACGTAAACTCTGCATTAAACAAAGAAGCAACTGGTTTTGAAGTTTGGTATTTAAGTCCGGGCTTCAGAAGAACTCTAATAGATGAAGAAGATGCTAAAAATGTTGAAGGGGAGGTTGCCTCTATCATAAACTCAATGCTCGAAGAAGAATTTACAACTGAGAGTATTCTTATAGCAAAATATATTCATGATGGAATGGAAGCCCAAATTGGACATTTAAGTCCATCGAGAGGATTAAAAGAAGAAGAGTGGTTTGTGGTAAGAAATGCAAAAATGCCAAGTGTTCTGGTTGAGCTTGGTTTTATATCTAATGCAGAAGAAGCAGCGCTACTTTATGATGAAGAGTACTTGAATAAATTGGCACTTGGCATATATAATGGTACAACGGCCTTTGTTACTCATTTTGAAGAATCAAGAGGCTTTACAGGAGCTCAATAACAGTGAATATATCTATCAAAAAAATTAAAGGAACCATGACTCTACAAAAAGCATTTATATATGGTACTGTAGCGGTGCTTGTTATTTCACTCATTTTTTATACTATTTTTTACCCAGGCAGAAGAGCGGTATTTCTTTTTGAATCTATGGATTCAAATATGCTGTACAATGAAACTCGCTATATTCCAAGAAATGCTACACAAGGTAGCATACAGTATTTTGTGGATGAACTTTTATTGGGTCCTATCTCAAATCGGTATAAACCATTATTTGCAAACGGAACAAGAACACTGTCATGCTTTCTTAGCGAAAATAATACATTATACATTAATTTAAATGAAAAGGCACTTTTTGCAAATAATGAGTCTTCTGAAACACTTTATGCATGCGAATTATTAAAAAAAAATGTACTTAAAAAC
>CAYJJW010000051.1:0-13704 GCA_964370555.1 uncultured Treponemataceae bacterium
GTAAAAGTTAATCATGCAGTTCCCTCATCTTTTTTAAAACAAAGCAAAACAGCTGAAGCATCATATCCTTCTTTAATAGACAACCTACCACCCATTCTATCTAAATCTGCTTGCATTTCAAACACTTGCGAGCTAAGCGTAATTTTTTCATCAGGGATAACAGAAAAAATAATTTCGCCATTTTCTTCATAAACCTGTACCAGTATATCTGAACACCCATTAATTGCAGCTTCTTCCACAACTTTACAAATAAGCATTGCATACGAAATTGAAAAATCACCAAAGTACCTACATCCAACAGTAATTCTTAGAGGGAGCCCTTTTGTAAACTCTTGCATTTCACCTATATAGCCTAAGAATGTTTCCACGGACTGATATTTTTTATACAATGTATTTACTCGTAAAATGCACTTTCTTTTTATACCACATACTAAAATATTTATTCTGCCTACTAAATTACTCGCTTGAGCTACATTGTTCATCTCTTTTAATAAAGATTCAACTTTTGGAGTGTCTTTTTTTATTATGTTATCAATACTTTCATAAACAACTTTTTCAGCTGCGAGGCTTGCAAGCTCCGCCTTTACATTACTTTGCTTTTTTAAAAGTCTATTGTTTTTTTCGAGCTTTTTGTTTGTTTCTTCCAATTGCAATTTAATTTTATTAAGATCGGTATAATCCTCATAATACAAAAAACTTCCACTGAGCATTTCTGTACGCTTTAAAATATAATCTCTATCAGGTTCAATTTTTGCCTGAGAATATTCTACGGTTATACCCTCTTTATTTGTATCTCCATGCATAATCGTGAATTTGAAAACATTTTATAATAGTGTGTATTTGCTAAAAATAGCTTACTTTGAACGCAAGCTTCAATGTACAGTAATATTATTATGTTTATTGAATACGCAAAGTCAAAATCATAAAAAATTGGAATTCTTCTTGCATAGCCTATCATAAACGTAATAGTTATAATATTCATAATAAAAGGAAGCAAAAGAGCATTTTTTCTGGGCATTTTAAAAACTTTATACATTAAAATACCTAAAGAAACACACATTGTTATATATATCCAACCCATAACAATAAAGTAACCTGTATTATAATCAAATGTTGAGTTGCTATAATCATATACCGTAAATACTAACCCATGAAAATTATTTGATGTTACAAAAAGTACTAAAAGCGTTGAAATAACAAAATAAATACGATAATACACCGATATTGAAATGGTTTCTCTATTTTTTCCTGATATAATTGCAACATATAAATAAATTGCCGGTATATAGACAAAAGCAATGTAGTACCCATACCACAAGATAGTTTCAAAAAGTGGATTATCTACCGTAAGAGCTTTTAAACATCCCATACTAACTAAAACTATTTGCAATATACATACCGTAATAATTGCACTACGTATTTTTTTATTTATAAGCCGCCTTTTAATTGAGATAATATAAAAAGCCATAATTATTTCAAATACAAGAAAAAATACTGCACGAGATTTATTATCGGCAAAACCATATCGCTCGTATTCAAAAGCATCCGTTCTCATTATAGAACCAACATTACTACATGCATTATTAAAAACGTCAAAATCTTCAACAAATTTTGCGTATGAATATTTCTGTGAATGAGGAAAGTATTCTCCTGCAGATTCATTTACTAGGCGCATACCATTTTCCAATAACAATGAGTCAAAGGAAGTACTCGACAAACTCATATCTTTATATGCCAATAAGCCACCAATAAAACTATACGTACCATCTTGAGGAATAATTATTTCAAGATTTCTACCTTGTTTAATTAGCTCTACAGCATCGGTATCGTATAAAACAGAAATTGGCTTTGTTTCATCATTGGTAAAAAACCTATTTTGCTTATCTAAGTCAAAAAAATCTTTGGCAATTGCTTCTATATCAAAACTATTATATAGCGCCTGAGCGATACTAAGAACAATATATTGCGCCTCCGGTAAATCCCATAGCTTTTTTCCATTTTCTTTTCCAAAATTAAAATTTATTGATTCATCAACAGTAAATAAGTCTTTAAAATGTGTAATCTGTATATCAGTTTGATTTCTATCTATAGCAATAACTACAGTGTGTATATAATGCCCTTCAAAATGATAATTTTCATCTGCCATAATTATACGTTTAGTTTGGCTTTCATAAGCTTCAACATTTTTACCATAATAAAAACTTTGAAAAGCAGAGGTATGTAAAGATGGTTCTATTTCAAAAGAAGGATAAAGGTCTCGTATCGAATTGGTATAAGAACTGGTATTTTCATTAACGGTAATTGACTTATTTTCTAATACAAAGGAATTATGAACTACACAAAAAAATAAAAAAATAGAAATACCTATATTTTTCATAAAACATACACTTCCTTCAAATGTAATTCTACTCATATTTTGCGTAATTGTAAATAGTTCTACAAAGCTAAATAGGTAAAAAAAATATACACTTTTTAAAAATCTATGTTATACTGTATGGAGTACATCAAACAAAAAAGGGTTTTGGAGGATCCAATGGCAACACAAGTTTTACTAGATTATAAAAAAATGGATGATGATTTCGAGCTGGCAATACATAAATGGGAACCAAAAACACTAATAAAAAAACTTCCCAAATATATTGTTTGTATTAGTCATGGAATGGCAGAACATGCACAACGCTATGCTGCTTTTGCACATTTTTTGTGTGAAAATAATATTGTAGTTTATGCTCACGACCACAGAGGTCATGGAAAAACTGCAGAAAAAAATGGAATTTTGGGCTATATTGGAAAAAAGAATGGCTTTCAACGCGTCGTTTTAGATGTAAGAAATGTCATACAAATAGCAAAAAAAGACTATCCTGGTGTAAAGGTAATTTTGCTTGGACACTCATTTGGCTCATTTATTGCCCAGTCGTACATTCAACAATTTGGAGATGAAATAGATGCATGTATTTTATCCGGAACTGCAGGCCCAAATCCAATATTAACACTACCCGGAGAAGGGATTGCAAACTGTGTAAAAATGATAAAAGGGGCTACACATCCATCTCCCTTGTTAGATAACGTAACCTTTGGATCATATAACAGTAAAATTAAACAGCCAAGTTCACCAAAAGCTTGGATTTCACGTGATGAAGAATCTGTTAAATCCTATATTGAAGATCCAATGTGTGGCTTCATTTGCAGTGCAGGTTTTTTTGCAGACTTAACCCATGGGTTAAACACTATCCATAAAGAAAAAAATATTAGAAAGGTGAGAAAAGACTTGCCCATCTTGTTATTTGCAGGAACAGGAGATCCTGTTGGTGGCTATACAGAAACCATAAAAAAACTTGCGCAACTATATAAAAAGTATGATGTAATACATATACATGAAAAATACTATATTGGCGGACGTCACGAAATGCTTTCTGAATTAAATAAGGAAGAAGTTTTTTCTGATATTTTACAATGGCTAGAAGAACTGTAACACAATGACTTTTATGTACTTGACGATTTTACAACAAAAGTCTATTATATAGCACGTGTTATATAGATATTCTCAGGATAAAAAAGGGCGTCCTATTAAGACAGCCGTTATCTACACAGAAAAAGAACATTGCATAAAAAACTCACTCATTGATCCAAATGCTATCAAAACCATAAAAATGCTTCGTGATTATGGTTTTGAAGCCTATATTGTTGGTGGCGCTGTTCGAGACTTACTGTTGCACAAAGAGCCAAAAGATTTTGACCTAGTAACAAATGCAACCCCCACGAAAATTAAAAAAATATTTAGAAACTCTCGAATTATAGGTAAACGCTTTAAGATTGTTCACGTATTTTATGGAGCAACAATTTTTGAAGTTACAACGTTCCGTTCAAAAAATCATGAAGATTCAGAAAATGTTTTTGGTACAATAGACGAAGATGTTTTCCGTAGAGACTTTTCAATAAATGCTCTTTTTTATGATCCTGTAAAAAATCATATCATTGACTATGTAAACGGTGTAAAAGATATTCAAAAGCGTAAAATTGTTCAGGTTATTCCATTAAAATCGATTTTTATTGAAGATCCTGTTAGAATGCTACGTGCAGTAAAATATGCTGCAACGACAGGTTTTTCCATGTCCTTTTTACTACGAGAAAAGATAAAAAGACAATCTCATCTTTTGGCAAAAATTTCTGCTTCAAGACTTACAGAAGAACTTTTAAAAATTATTCATTCAGGCTCATCTTTTGAAATAGTAAAACAAACGCTCGATACGAATCTTTATACCTATCTACAACCTGCAGCAAGCAATATATTATTGGAAAACAAAGCATTTCGAGAAAAATATTTTAACAGTTTAAAACAACTTGATGAGTTATCAAAAACCAATAAAAACATGAGACTTGGAGAAAAACTTAAATATTTTATTTTTGACTTTATTGAGCTTATAACCAATACAAATTTTGATAAAAACAACAGAGCATTTGTACATGAACTTTATACTTCAACGTGGAAAATTTGCAGAAACTTTGTCTTACCTATGAATCCACAACGAACAGAATTAGACTATGCTATCCAAGCATCTCTTAAAGAATTGGGAATTCCTGTAAAACAACAAAGAAACCCTAGCCGCCCAAGAAATTCAAAAGCTACTTAACGTGAAACCTTATCAACAATAATATTTACCTCTTCAATATAAATACCGGTAAATCTTTCAATGTTTTCAATAACATACTTTTGTAAACTATGAATTTTTCCTGCAAGCTGCGTGCCAAAAGGAACATCGGTTGTAATGATAATTTTATACCCTTGCGAATTTGTTTTTATGGTAATTTTTTTTATGTCAACTTCTGCATCAAACTCACTTACACAATGCATAACCATTTGACTCAACGCTGACTCTGAAATGCTTACACGCCCTTTTTTTGAAAACTCAGGGCGAACAACAGATTTTTCAAAAACCTTAGAATTTGAAGGTCCTATTACCGGAAGATTAAGTTTTTTAGCAATTTTTACCCGAATTGAATCATAAAAGATTTGTGGATAGCTTCTCTTAATTTCAAGAGAAGGAACAGGTATAACATGTTTACCTTCAATTGTTCTTGAGCGTATAGCGCGTTCTATATCTTCTTGGCTTGCTATATCCTCAATGCGAATAATTTTTGAAGGAACCGGAACTTGTATGCGCATGGCTATTTTCCCAACCATTTTATCTGATGTACCTAGAATTAAAATACGTTTTAAGTTATGTTTTTTTATAGCCTTTGCAATTTCATCACGATGAGCTTTATCATCAAACACCGCAACCCTAACAGCGGCCAAAAATGTTTTTTCGCGCTTTGCTGAATGCCCCGCTAAAATCTTGTCATCTTGAATTAATAAGCCATCATCAATGATTCCATCAACATCATGTTTTTGTGCCAAAAGCTTTGCACGAAAACTCTTCCCTGTTCCACTTGAACCAACAAGTGCCATTACAGTGATACCTTGAAAAAATGATAATAGATTATTGAATAGTTTCATCTACTACTATTATATGATGGAATGGCAGTGTTCGGCAAGTGATTTTTTACAAATTCTTTAAAAGAATACGGCAATTCGGCAATAAGTTTTTCAGGAAGTTTAATAGGATTATCACGCGGAAACTCAAGAACCCATGCATGAAGAAAAAAATGATTCATAGATCCCTTGTATCCATAGGCAGTATCTCCTAAAAGTGGATAATTACAAAATGCAGCTTGACTACGTATTTGATGTGTTCGCCCCGTTTCTATACTAATGCGTGCAAGGGTTATATTTTCATCGTTATATTTTGCATGAGCAATGGGAGTAACTATTGTAGTTGCACTCTTTAAATGTGTTTGCTCATAAACAGTTTCTTGAACATTTACCGTAACAAAAGATCCTGTTCCCCTTTTTTGTTCCTTTTGAATACTATGATTCCAATAGGTACTTTCGTTTAATGTTCCTGATAAAATGCATAAATAATGTTTTTTTATCGAGTGATTTTGCATAGATTCACTAAAGTAGCGTGCTCCTTGTAAGCTTTGTGAAAATGCTAGAACCCCAGTAGTATTTTTATCAAGCCGGTGAAGAGGTCCCGGAACAAAAGATAAAGAACTTGGTACTTTGAACGTGTTTTGCATTTTTTTATAATCTTCACGTACAAGCTTATCGAGCGAAATATCATTTGCATGTGAAGCTTGAACATTAACCCCATACGGTTTATTAATTACTCGTATGTGTTCATTTTCAAAGATAGTATCATATTTTATTTGCGGTAAACTTTGGGTACATACGTCATCACTACTATCCTGTATGGATGTACTGGCATTATAAAAATTATGTTCAATATTAATGCTATCGCCTTTTATCATGCGATAATCATTTTTTACTTTTGCATTATTAACCCTAATAAAACCGCTTCGTATATTTTTATACACCGCAGAAAGGGGAAGATGTTTTAAAAATTTTCTTATAACCCTATCAATACGTCTATCTATATCGTCATCACCAATAGGAAAATCTAAAAAAGTCATACTTATGCATATTATACAACAAAAATAGAATAATTAGCAAGCAAACTACTAGACAAAAGTTAGTTTACAAGTACAATATAGTATATGCTTGAAAGTACAAAAGAGCAATTTGAATTGTTGCTTCAAAACCCAGTGTTTTTATCAGGAGTATTGAGTTGGCTATCAGCTCAGTTTATAAAAACAGTTGTAGCATTGCTATTGGGTAAAATAAAAGATATAAAAGAACTCATTGCACTTCTCATTTGGCGTACTGGTGGTATGCCTTCAAGTCATTCGGCATTAGTATGTTCTGTTACAACTGCAATAGGAATTTCATCAGGGGTAAATACTGATATTTTTGTTTTAGCCTGTTGTTTTAGTTTAGTTGTAATACGAGATGCAGTTGGTGTTAGAAGAGCAAGTGGACTTCAAGCGCAATCAATTAATGAAATTGGTAAAAACCTTCAAGAAAAAAACATTATAGATTTTACAAAAATAAAAGAAGTACATGGCCACAAACCCCTTGAGGTTGCAGTGGGATGTCTTCTAGGTTTTTTTGTGGGAATCGGTTTTTCAATTCTATAATGATTTAAAATACTTACATATTCGGAATGTCCATGAACAAAAGTGTTTTGTTTTTCAGTGCAATCGCCGTTGCACTTATATCGTTATGCGTTCTCTTTATGCTCCATATCATACCTTCTGGACAACTATGGGATAACTATAACGTTTTATACGTAGATATTGAAGCAGATGTTCAAACAGTTCGAAACACCTTACATGAAGAAGCAATTGAAGGCGTATTGTACCCTGACCATAATAATTTCCCAATCCCTTCTATGCTAGCACCAGTACAATACCATCGGTTTTCTACAGGCTTTTCCTACGAAGAATTACAAACATCATTTTTTTTTGACAAAGAAAAAAATTATCACTTGTACTACATTCCTCATGAATACTTACAAAATGCCAAAACAGCACTAAAAGACTTTCCGTATATGTGGGGTATTGATGCTCAATCAACTATACCGGCTATACCTTTTATTACCGTTTTATTATTAACAATTTTTTTACTAATACATTGTAAAAATAAACTATATTTTTTATGCATTCAAATTCCTTTGATTTTATATTGTATTGCAGCACCCTTTTATCACATAGCTGCAGCAGTATGCTTATTAAGCCTTGCAGTTTTTTCTGTTCAAAAATATTGGAATCGACAACACTTTTTACCAACACTTCTACGAAATATCTTTTTCATTGTTTCTGTAGGTGCTCTCATAGCAAGCTCTTTTTTGCTTGGCTTTAGAGGATTTGTGTTGCTTTTCATGACCATGTTGCTTACTGCATCCTTTTTATATCTAACATTTTATATAAAACAATCTCGCTATACCACATCAATTTTTAAGCCCGTGCTTATTCATACGGCAAGAACTATTAATACAAAAAAAATAATTAGCCGTACGTTTATGCTTGTTTGCGTTTGTGCAATAGCTTTTCTTACCATTTTTTCACTCTTAAATATGCAGCCACAGAAAAAAAATACAGAAAAAGCCTTGCAATTTCCAGCACCTTCGGGGTATACTGTGACGGGTGATTTTTCTTCAGAAAGCTACATACAAACAGTAACAGAAGATATACAAGATAGATTACCCGACTTAACCGATTTTGTAAGTACCGCTTGGCATTTTGAAACGTATCCGTACAAAAAACTTGATAGCAATGAAACAAATATTGTTTTTCCGGGAGAACGCGTTGAAAAAATAGAATACACACAAAATGGTTATTCTTTAGAAGAAAAAACAGAACTGGTAGCACTTTTTGATGATGCATATATTCAAAGAATAATTAGTTCTGCACTACTCTCACCAAATGCGGGAGCAGAAAAATTGCTTACTTCGCAAGACGGTTTTTCACGTGTTACGTATACAGAAACAGGTGCATTTACCGCCCCACAAGGTGCAACAATATTTTTAGTATTGCTTTGTGCGTATAGTATATATATACTCATAGCATTACACATAAAAAGGCAGTAATTAAATGGCAGAGAAAAATGAAAATTTCCATTTCCCTACATACACATATAAACAAATAGACTCAGCATACATTCCCTCTAAGGCATACATTTCTCTTACTCAAGATGGAACAACAAGGTGTGAACCGTGTGTAGAAATTGGAACAGCAGTTGAAGAAGGTCAACTAATTGCTATACACAAAAAAGAGTCCCTTTATATTCACTCTCCTATTCCGGGCGATGTTATTGGTATCGAAGAATATCCAATGCCAAACGGAACTGTTTCAGAGTGCATTATTATTCAGCTGCATGGTACTTTTACATCTACCGGAAAAGAAACAAAAAATCGAAGTGTGAAGTATGACACTTCATCTCGCCTTGTAACTCAAATTAAAGAACAAGGAATAATAAATGCCATTGATACAAAAATACATTCATTTGCTTCTCAAATAGACTCACTTCCTGCTGATCAAAAAACACTTGGGGTGCTTCTGTATGATTGTGACCCAAGTACAACCGTAAATGAAACTTCATTAAAAATGTTACGCAACGAGATATTTGAAGGGTGTGTTCTTGCAGCGCGGGCAATGAATGCAGATGGTATAGTTTTTTTTCATAGTAACAAAGATAAGGAATATACTGAGGATACTCAAATTGCAGAAATTTTAGCAGAAACACCTCACGTTTTTATTTCTGTAGATTATAAATTATATCCAAATGCTTCACCAAGAAAACTATCAACATTAATTCAAAAACATAAACATATTTTTCCAGAACAAATTTCAGGAAAAATGCAATTATATATTGATACAACAACTGCTATAGCAACATATTATGGAGTTGTCTATGCCCTCCCTGTTACACAAACATTTGTTGAAGTAAATGGGCCTGCTTTACATGAATCGAAAATGTTTAAAGCTAAAATTGGAACCCCTATAAAACAACTATTACAAGAATGTGGAGGAACCGAAAAAATTCCTTCGAAAATTGTTATTAATGGACTCATTAAAGGTACTGCGGTAAAGGATCTCAATATTCCTGTTACAAAGTATTTAAAAAGCATTACACTTTTATCATCAGACAGTATTCCTGATCAAGAAAAATCTCTTTGTATACATTGTGGACTTTGCAGAAGCGTTTGTCACGCATGTTTACATCCTGATACCTTATACAGTTATTTTACCAATAATTTTAATATACAAGAAGAGATACGTTTATCAGCAGAATTATGTGATGAATGTGGTCTTTGTAATACAACGTGCCCTTCTAGACTACCACTGTTTCAAACAATAGCACACATTAAAGAGGATAACCATGAGACAAAAATATAATACTATAACATTAGCACCTTTTTGTTGTTCTCATCTTTCATTAAATGAAATGGTAAAAGTATTATTATTATGCCTCTTACCACACGTTATTATGCTTGCAATAACCTCAAGTTTTTCATCACTGAGATTATTTTTTATAATTGTTCTTGCAGCAGTGTGTTCAGAACTATTATATAATGTATTATACAAAAAGGGATTAAAAGTATCTTGGTCTACACTATTACAAGGAGCAATAATAGGTTTGCTTGTTCCAACAAATTATCTCCCTGTAGTTGCCTTTCTTATCACCCTTACTGTTCTCTTTTTTGAAAGAATGATTTTTCTTAGTTTTGCACAATCATGGGTAAATACAATAGCGTTAACGGTAATTATGTTGTACTTTGTAGCCCCTGAATATTTTCCTGCGTTTTAATTGCTCCAGAAACATTACAACAACATAACATCGGTATGAAGCTTTTTTCAGATGGGATGCTTAATATATCAAGATTCGATGTAAGAATTACTAGTTTTTTAAACACTACATTTTTTAATCCATTTGGAATATCGGTACCTGAAGGTTACATTACCCTATTTTGGGATTCAGGGTCAGTAATACCTGCCTTCCGTTTTAATGTATTTACTATAATTGCTTCAATGATTCTTTTTTTAACAAAAGCAATTGATTATATTTTACCTGCAGTGTTTTTATTTGTATATTCATTTTTAGTATACATGTTTAGCTTATACCCTTATGCAGACACTATTGGAAACGGCGATATACTTTTAGGCTTATTCACCGGCGGAACAATGTTTTGTGCGTTTTTTGTAGTTGGATGGTTTGGTACTGCACCACTAACTTTTATAGGAAAAATAATATACGGGCTATGTTGTGGTATGCTTGGATTTTTTATCTGTGGAGCAGGAACATCTTCTGTGGGTATGGTGTTTGTTATTCTAATATTAAATATTATTAGCCCAATTATTCAACAAATTGAAACGGTATGCTATGTTTCAAAATTACGAAAATCTGTAGCTCAAACAGGTCGGAGGTAAAAATGAAAAGAAGCAATAAAAAAAAGATCCAATATTCAATAGCAGGTTTTTCGCTCTTGCTTATTCTTATATTTTTTTTAGCAGACCTCATGCAAAGTAATACTGATAAAATCTTAGCACAAGAAATTCAAAACGTGCTTGATATACACAAAGAAGATACATACACTGTAGGAGAGCCGTTATTAATCCCTAACACTGTATCAACATTGGGAAATTTTTATTCTGTAACAACAAAACAAAATCAAACATTACAAACAAGTGTAGTTCGTTTAATGGGTATTGCAGGCCCGGTATCTGCAATATTTTTACATGACAATAACGAAACAGATTTTATTGGAATGATTGGTTTTTCAAATGTGGATACTACAAACCAACATGGCATAACCGATAACCAAATTTCGTACTGGGAAGATAAATTATCAATTGTATTATTACAACACTTTGAACAAGAAGGTATAGAATAATGACAAAGAAAAACACGTTATTATATATTATTACTAATATTGCAATATTCATACCTGCTCCAGCATTCGTAGGCTATGGACTCATTCTCATTCTAGGACTCATTGTAGTTTTTTCATCAAGTATTTTTTTTGGATCATATATTGAGAGTCTTGATAAAGAATATCGTATGCCATTGTTACTGATTGGAGCAGGAATTATAACAACCCTATACCATCAGGCAATAAGTTTTTTTTCCCCTGCAATAGGATTAACATTGGGGTTTATAATCTATCTCATCCCACTTTCAATATTGGGCTTTGATGCAGTTTTGGTTATTAAAACAGATACAAGCAAGCAAAAGCAAAAAGAATCATTTAAAATACTTGCAGTTTTGTCACTACTTTCACTTTTCTTTTTTATATTACGAGAATTTTTAGCATTTGGTACTATTTCATATCCAACAATGTCCGGAATTGAAATGATACAGCTACCCATTACTTTTTTTGAAGGTTTTGCATTTTTTTGGAGCAGTATTCCAGGAGCATTAGTAATTGTAACGCTATTTATGGTATTTTTGCCATTACTGCAAAAGAAAGATCCTGAAGTTATTAAAGAGGAGGAAGTATGATTTTTCAAACAGTATTTATGTATATAATTATTTCCTCTGTATGTTTAATATATGGTATAGGTATTAAAGAATTACTTGAGGCACCGGGCGAAATAACTAAAATAGGTTTATCATACATTAAAATTCTACTCACCGTTATAATTACTATGTTGCTTATATGGATTCCGGTGCGCTTTGTTTTTATACAGTACAATTTTGAAATTGTATTCCCACTTATTACCCTTATTTTCTTAGTATCACTTTCAGCCTTATTACAACACCTATGGCCAAATATGTTTCAAACAAATTCTAGAGATATAACGCTTAGCTTTTTCTCCGTATTTTTAGCCGTAAGTGAAGGTATTACCCTAATAGAATCACTTATATTAGGGTTTGTAACGGTAAGTGCTTTTTATCTTTTATTATTTTTAATGTATTGTGTTAATCGGAAAAATTCTTCGGTAGTTATCTCTCCTCGTTTTAATACAACAGCATTAATGCTCATCACATTAGCATGTTTAATTTTAGCACTGTATGGCTGGAATGTTTCTTGGCTTAGAGACAGATTTTTTTAAGAAAAACTCGAAAAACTGCTTTAAAAAAATATAAAAATAGTATATCATGGTAAGGTAGATGAATTGTATTAATTTATGTTTTGGATTGAATTTCTCAAATAATGGAGCACAAATTGCTTCAAATATAAAAGAAATATATCAAAATAAATACAAAAAAATATTCTCATTTTTATGTACTAATCCCAAAGTACGCATGATGCTATTTATTCCTGGCGTTGTGCTTGAATGGCTTAGAAATAATCATCCAGAAATAATTACTATTCTTCAAGAAAAAACCGCATCAGGGCAAATTGAACTTTTGGGTGGTGGATTTTATGAGCCGGTTTTACCATTAATTTTACCTTCAGATAGAGTTGCTCAAATAGAAAATCTTACAACCCTTATAAGAAAATTAGTAGGAAAAAAACCACGCGGTGTATTTTTAAATGAAAGCATTTGGGATCCATCCCTTATTTCTTCATTTAATACCTGTGCTATGGAATATACATTTTTAGATGCACGAATAATACCTCAGCGCCAATTAAAACCACAATCAATATTTGTACCTCACATAGTTGAAGACCTAGGTAGAACTGTTACGGTAATTCCTTTACACCAAGACTGTAAACCAAATGCAAAACAAACTGCAACTGAATACCTACATTTTTTAAACAATGTAAAAGAAACAGGAAACTCTAACGTTATTGCAAGTTTTTTTAGTGTAGACGCTTTTTTAGACCTAATATCAACAAAGTGGTTTGATGACTTTATACACATATTAGAAAGTGATGGAAATGTTAAGTTAACACTACCTTATGACTTTTTAAAAATAAGTTCCTTTAGACAAAAAACATATGTTCCGGCAGGATGCAGATCGGATATTGCTGTATGGGCAACAGAGCCATGCGTAGCACACACCGATATTCTTACAAAAGATATTTATCCTACCGTGCGCGATTTTCTATCAGTGTATCCTGAATCCCTTGCTCTGTACTCAAGAATGATGTATACAAGCTCCTTGGTAAGTCAATGCCGAGGCGACAGAATGAGAAAAAAAGCTGCAAGAGAATATCTTTTTGAAGCGCAAAATCACTCTGCATTTATTTTTACCGGAAAAGGCGGCATACGAGATAAAAAGCTTTTACAATATTCATATAAATCTCTTTTGCTCGCAGAAAAACTCATTAGAGAAGCATCAGATTTTAAAGAAAATACCAGTTCATTTGATTT
>CAYJJW010000052.1:0-13376 GCA_964370555.1 uncultured Treponemataceae bacterium
CATCCTTATGACAATGGCATTGCAAGTGAAATTGTTACACCATATTATTTCCAAGAAAAATCTTCTACAACGTTTGAAGCTGTTGAAAAACTTTTGGGCGAATCTTTTGACGAAGCAAAGCTTCTTACAGCCCTTGAGAGAATGGGAATTGAAACAGAGGTTGACGGTAAAAAAATTACTATTACACCTCCGCCATACAGAAACGACTTTTTACATGAAGTAGATATTATTGAAGATGTTATGATTGGTCATGTTTTGGGATCTTTTGCTCCTGAAAAACCAAACGATTTCACTATTGGTCGTCTTTTGCCTTTAACAACATTTAGTCGCAAGGCAAAAACTTTGATGGTTGGTTTAGGCTACCAAGAAATGATTTTTAACTACTTAGGTTCAGGAAAAGACTTTATTGAAAGAATGAATATTGATGGAAGTGATGTTATTGAAATTTCTAACCCAATGACTGAAAACTTTCAATTTGTTCGTCCTTCGATTATTCCTTCTTTATTGAGTGCTGAATCTGTTTCTGGAAATGCACCCTACCCTCACAAGGTTTTTGAAATTGGGAAAACTGCAAAGCTTTGTGACAGTGAAGACACTGGAACTAAAACTGTGCAAGACTTAGGCTTTTTAACTGCAGCAAATGATGCAAACTATAATACTGTAGCAAGCGAAGTTGCAACGGTGTTACACTTTTTAGATCATGAATATACCGTTGCAGAGGCAAACGACCCACGCTTTATTGCAGGGCGCCAAGCAAATGTTTTGGTAAACGGTGAGGTTGTTGGTATTTTTGGTGAAGTTCATCCGCAAGTGCTTGAAAACTGGGCAATTACCGTACCTTGTGTTGCCGGTGAAATAAATGTGGAGAAGTTAATAAAATAGTTACTAAGTACTAGTTACGAGTTACTAATGAGGAGAGCTTCAGGGTGGTTACGGCTACTTTGAAGCTTTTTTAACGTCCTCTTTGCCTGTTCATAACTGTTTGTGCTACTTCTTCTAACCTTTCAATCGAGTATTCAAAAAATTGTTTAAAGGCGGGGCAAAAGTAGTTCTTTTCCAGTTGTGATCCCGTAAAATTGTCCCGGTCTCGTCTACATCCACCACGGCACAATGGATACCATTTGCATGCCTTGCAGTCTTCATCCACATACTGTGATGTTTCAATAAAGCCAATTTCTTTCCTTTTTTGGTTTATTTCTTCAAAACTGTTTTCGTTTATGCTTCCAATGTTATACTCATCTAAAGCATAAAAATCGCATGGGTACACTCCCCCATCTGCTTCTATAACATTTTGAAAGGTACAATTTCCCATCATGCCACAAGATTCGGGTGGTTGCCCAAGTAAAAGCATAACAAGGTTGTCAAAGTAGCGAATAGAAACAGGCTTGTCTCGTTTAAAACTTCTGTACCATAAATCAAATAATGTTTTAAGAAATTGGGCGTATAGTTGTGGTGTGAGAGACCATTCATATTTTCCCCTGTCTTCTCCTATTGGATCGAGGCAAGGAATATACTGTTGGTAGGTAAAATTGTTACGCTCAAAAAAGGCATACATATCCTTTATGTTTTTTGCAACATTCGATGTAATAACCGTTAAAATATTGTATTCAACTTTGTGGTTGTTTAGTATTTGTGAGGCTCTGAGAACGCGGTTAAAAGTGCCTTCTTGTTTTGCATCAAACCTTAATGAATCATGCACTTTTTTGTTACCGTCCATCGATAGGCCAACTAAAAAATTATTTTCTGCAAAAAATTGTGCCCACTCATCATTTATGGAAAGTCCATTTGTTTGAATAGCAAAATATGTTTCGGTGTTCTCCGGTTTATGTTTTTTTACAAGTTCAACAAATTTTTTATAAAAATCGAGGCCTATTAGGGTTGGCTCTCCTCCTTGAAAGGCAAAGGTGCACGGAGAAAAACCTTGTTCAAGTGGTTTACGCACCAAATTTTCGAGGGTTTCTTCGCTCATCATACCGTAGCTTTTAACTTCTCTTTTTTCTGTTTCATCGCAATAAAAGCAGTATGAACATCTCATATCACACAAACCTGAGGCCGGTTTTATGAGCATGTTTATTGGAAGAGTTTTATTTTTTGCTATCATGTTTATCCATTATTCAAAGAAAAAAGACATGCTAATTTCTGAGTTAAATGTTGCATTTGGAGATAGTTTTAAAAGGTTTTCTTTTTTTGTCCATTCTGTTGGCGCTCCTTTAAAATCCGGTAAAGTGTGCCATGGTTCAATACAAACAAACTTGAGTTTTGGTGTGTTAGTACTCCATACAAGAAGGTATGGAAAATTTTCAATAGAAACTTCTATTTTATTTGTGGTGTTTTTTTCGCATAAAGACATTGTTTTTGCATTAAAGGATGTAAAATTAAGAGAATCTTTTTCAAAAAGAGTATCAGTCAATTGGATTGAATTTTTATTATTCATGAATTGTTCAGTTTTTCCTGTTGGGTGTCCAGCGTCAACAAAAATGTAATCTGGGGATTGTGGAATATCAAAAACAAGTTCATAATCTTCAGTTGTTTTTTCGGCACTAAAAGGACAAAGAAAACCGGGATGGTAGCCAAGACCAAAGGGCATTTCCTTTTCGCCAGTATTTTTGATATAAACAGAGTGTACTATTGTTTCATTTATTAGGGTATAGGTTTGCTCGATTGTAAAGTCAAAGGGGAATTTTTCTAAGTTACCATTTGCAGAAAAAGTTACAAATGGATTATTGTTTTCATCTTTTGATTCTTTAAGAACAGTATGTTCTGTATTGCGTACAAAACCATGATTTGTTCCTTCGTATGTTTTTCCGTTATGAGAGAATTCTTTGTTATTTATTCTTCCTGTCCAGGGAAAAAGAATTGGAGCCTGACCATCCCACACATTTTTATCTCTTTGCCAAAGTCTTTCTTTTCCATTTTTCGTTTTTACCGAAACAAGTTCAGCTCCAAGAGAAGAAATTTGTACCCTTAAAAAATTATTTGAAATTGTTGTAATCATTACGTTTTCCCTTCTTTAACGCAAAATTTTGGTTAGTACTCCATCTTTTTTACGCCAGTTTTTATTTACTTTAACTTGTAAGTCTAAATCAATTCTATAGTCAAAAAGCTTTCTAAGTTCTTTTATGGATTCAACGCGGATTGTTTTTATCATTGTGGCGCCCTTTCCAATAACCATACCTTTTTGGCTTTCTCTTTCTACAACTAAAAAGGCGCGTACCCAAAGTTCTTTGCCATTTTTTCGCCATTCCATATCACTAATATCAACATAAATTGAGTGTGGAATTTCATCTCTTAAGCGTGTAATTGCTTGTTCTCGTATAATTTCTGCAATTCTAAAATCTACCTCTTGGTCGGTGTAATACTCTTCGGGGTAAAGGTTTGGTGCTTCAGGGGCAAGTTCGTAAAGGGCTTTTAAAAGTTCATTTATACCGGTATCTTCTTTTGCAGAAATTTCTAAGGATCGGTTTTCAGGAAAAATGTCAAATGTTTTTTCTATAAAAGTTTTGCAAAGTGCAGGCTTTGCGTGTTTATCATCAATTTTATTTATTCCAATGACCGTTTTATCCGCAAAGGGGAGGATAAGTTCTGCGGTGAGTTTTTCTTCTTCACCTGCAGGACGTGTAGAGTCTAGCATGTATAGAATAAGGTCTGCATCTGATAATTGGTCTTGAGTAATTGTTTTAAGTTTTAAGTTAAGTTTTTTATCTGAATTGTGGTAACCTGGCGTGTCAATAAATACAAGCTGGCCAAAAGAAGTGTTAACAATACCTTTTACGGCGTTGCGTGTTGTTTGTGGAATTTCTGAAACAATTGAAATTTTTTCACCACTTGCGGTGTTTAAAAACGTGGATTTTCCCGCTGATGGGCGACCGATAATTGCAACTACTGCTGTTTTTGTACTCATACAAATAGTATACAGGAAAAAAGCATAGTCGTCTATGAGTTTTATACAATAATTTCTATTGACTATTTTCGCAATAATTGCGGTTTTAGTCAGTAGGAAAATATTAAGTTGTGCATTGACAGAAATAGTAAATACCGTCATAATATAAACAAGATGATGATTCCCATAGTAATAGCCGGGGTCGTGGTTTGTTTAGCTGCGGTTGTTTATTTTTTAACTTCTTCTAAAGGAGGAAGTGTCGAAAAAAGCTCTTCCGGAAAAAAAAGTCGCCAAATAATCATTAAAGATGCTCAAAAAAGACTAAAGCAAGATCCAAAAGATTTAAGGGGTTTGGTTCCGCTTGCAGATGTTTATTATCAAGAGCAGAATTGGGAAAAAGCTTTTGATTTGTATAAATCTATATTGGAAGTAGCACCTTTAAATCAAAGCTTTAATGCAAAAGAGGCAACCTTTAGAACCGGTGTTTGCGCCGTGCATGTTAATGATTTAGAAGCAGCATTTAAAAATCTTACACTCGCAAGAACTGCAGACCCTGAAAGTTTTGATGTAAATTTTTACTTAGGGCAAACTTTTTATAAAACAAATCAGTACGACAGTGCAATTCCTCTTCTTAATAAAGCTCATTTAATAAACAAAGATAATGCAAAAGTGCATGAATACTTAGGTTTATCATTTTATGAAAAAAAAGATTATAGAAAAGCCTTTCCTTTTCTAAAAGCATATTTTGATACAAATCCTGAAAATAAAAATGTTCTTTTTGCTATGGCAGAATCTTTGTATCAGGTTGGCAAGGGCGATAAAGCAATACCAGTTTTTCTTCACTTAAGAGCGGATCCTGAATATGGAGCGAGAGCATGCTTGTTTTCAGGAATGTATCATATGTCAAAAAAGCAAGCTGAAAAAGCAATAAAAGATTATGAAATTGGATTAAAACACCTTTCTGCACCCTTAGATATTCTATCTAACATTCGTTATAATTTAGCGAATGCATATATTGGCGCTAATAAAATTTCTCAGGCTCTAGGATTGTTAAAAGAAATACAAGCAACAATGCCTGGATTTAAAGACGTGCAAGTACTTATAAATCGCTACCAAGAAATGAGTCAAAATGCAAGTTTACAAACGTATTTAGTAGCAGGAAGCAGTGACTTTCTTGCTCTTTGTCGCAAAATTGTTTCATCATTTTATGCAAAATCACATGTAAAAATTATTGCATTAGACGCAAAGCCCGATGTAGTTGAAATACAAACAGAAATTGAGACCGTGAAATGGGAAGACTTTGTTGTTTTTAGATTCTACAGAAACACTGGAGCAATGGGAGAATTTGTTATTCGCGATTTTCATGGAAGAATTCGAGATTTAAAAGCAGGGCGTGGAATATGTTTTACAGCCGGTTTATATTCTACTGAGTCAAAGAAATTTGTTGAGGGGCGCCCCATTGATTTAATTGACAAAGATGGATTACTAAAAATATTTAATAAAGTAGCAAATTCAAAATCTGTTAACAAGTAGTTTTTTTTACTGTTACAAGATTTCTTTCATGGTCATCTAAAAATGGAACGTTTAGAGGGATAATGTTATATGTCGGTATCCATTGTTTAATAGAATCCATTTCTTCTATAATTTTGTCTTTTTTTGCCTTATAAGCTGCAAGCATGCCGCCATCTTGTAAGATTCGAAGCAATACTCGTGTCATCTTTTTTTCTAAGGGACGAAAAGCTCTAAACACAACTATATCGAATCTTTTTTGTTCTATTCTTTCTGCTTCAATTGTTTCAACAGTAATATTTTCTAAGTGTAGCTTTTCTTTACAATAATTTAAAAATCTGCATCGTTTGGTCATCCGTTCTGCCAAAACAAATTTTGTATTGCTCATCATTATTGCAAGTGGAATTCCAGGAATTCCTCCGCCAGAACCTATGTCTGCAATAATAAAAGGTTTTGTTGTATCTGAAGATGTATCTTTTCTGGCTTCAAGTATTTGATTTTTCATAGTCCTTATATGGGGTAATGCTACTAAGCTATCTAAAACATGGCGTATAATTATTTCATCATAATCGATTATCGCTGTTAGTCCGTATTCATCGTTTCCACTTTGTAATTCTTTTGCATATATTTCAAGTTTTTCAATGCCTTCGTTAATTTCGTCTTTTGAAAATCCTATTTTTTCTAAGCCTTCTTTTAGAAGATTTTTATTCATTGTTTGTTCCTTGTGCTTGTTCGCTTTTTTCTAGATTATCAATTTTTGCTTCAAGTTCAGAAAGTTTTATAAGTATTTCTTGTAGTAAAGCCTGTGTGGTTGTATCTGTTGTTGTGCTCATTTCTTGATTTAATAGTGATGTTAAGTCTCCAATCGATGAAAAATTGCCTATGCTTCCAAGTGCGTCTGCCTGTAGGTTTGTGTCATCTCCAGTAAAAAGACTTGAAAGTGTTTCGAGGGCAGAAGTAGAAAGTTCTGTTGATAGGTTAGATGGGGCTGTTTGCGTTGATGTGCTTTGTCCATTTGCCGTTGTTTCTGTTGTAGTTTTTACTGTTCCGTTGTTTTGTGTAGATGTCATTTGTAGTGTTGGTATTGTGGGAGCAACAACAGATGGAGCAGATATTGAAGGAACGGTTGGTACTTGTATCGTTGTTGCCGTTGTTTGTGAAAAAAGAGGTTGCATGCAAATAAGAAAAATGATTGCAGTTTTACTATAGATTTGCAAGTTTTTCCTCCACCATTTCTAGTTTACTGGTAAGATGTGTTATTGTTTTTTCGAGCCTTACTCTTTCTTTTTCTAAGCTTTCTTTTGGATCAATTTCGGGTGTAGGTTTTTTCATAGAAAAACGTACTGCATCGGGGCTTTTTCCCCCTAAAAGCTGTTCTTGGGCTGCGGCTCTTTTTTCTGCAGAAGCCATGGATGCAATCATTTTCATGTTCTCAAACCCAAGTGAAGGGTCTACGGGAACAGATCCAACCTTTGTAATATTCTTTGCAGCCTGTCTCGGTATTTTTAAACAACGGTCAATATAATCTTCATATCGAATGTTTGCTTCAATGCATAGTTGGTGCGCTTTTGCTAAGAGCTTTCCAAATTCTTGCATTAAAAGCCCATTTTTTTCAAGATAATTTTTGCGAATATCTTCGGTTATTTCTGCAAGTTCAGGACTTTCTTCTAATCCCATTACATAATAGCCCTTTTCTTCTGCAATATCTAAAAGATCGTGAAAAATTGCCCAAAAATCAATTGTATGTGCTCTTCCTTTTAAATGTTCAAGGCCTGCACTTTGATTAAGCTTTTTTTCATTCATTATGTGATGTGCATATTCATGGATTGCAGTATAAACAAGTTGATTATCTGTTGTAAAGTTTTTGTTATGCAAAAGAATTTCTTGTGAGTCAGGTTTATAAAGCCCATTTACCCGTTTGCTTTCTTTTCCGGTGAAAAGAAGGGTAAACTCAAGTTCTGTGTTTTGTATATCTAAAAGAATTTCTTTTACTCTGTCTTGATTCATTATAGTTCTCCCATTGATTGTAGTATGATGCTTAGTGCAACCGTTGTTGCTGTTTCTGTTCGTAAAACTCTGTTTCCCATACTGCAAAGTTCAAAGTTTTCTTGCATAAATAGTTTTCGCTCGTTACTACTCCACCCTCGTTCGCTTCCTATGGCAGCAAACACTGTTTGCGAAGATTTTTTTTGTTTTTGTAAATGGTCAAATAATGTTTGCTTTGGCTCTATATTATCGAGGCATATTGTCACATCATCTTTTGATATATTTAATGTTTTTAGACACTCTTCCAATGAATTATAAACAAATAGTTCTGTAATATAGGTGCTTTTAGCTTGTATTGCGCCCTCTTTTAAGGCATTGTACGCTGTTCCTCTTTCTACAACTTTTGAGTGCATATAAGACTTTTCTCCAAGTTCTGTTCCTACAAGGTGAAGTTTTTTTACTCCCAATGTTGCAACGTCTCGAAAAAGTCTTTTTAATTGAATAGGTCTAACAAATCCTACAATCATTTCAATTGGAAAAAAAGGTTTTCCCTTTGAGATTGGTATAAAATTGAAAGAAATTCCTTTTTCATCAATGCAAGTGATTGATGCCTCCCCTGCTTCTCCATTTTCAATTCCGGCTTCAAAAGTATCTCCTTTTTTCTTTTTTAGAATAGTAAGGATATGTTGAGCTCTTTCATCATGTACAGGGAAAAAAAAGTTGTCATCTTTAGAAAAAAGGACTATATTCATTTATATTACTATAGCGTTTTTTTGCAGAATTTGCAATAAAGGAAGAGAAGGACTTGTGACTTTTATTAAAATATCCGATAATAGGGAAACATTATGAAAAATTTTAGATTTGGCATTGCACTCGTTGCCGTGCTGTTTTTTTTGTCAACATTTTCTTTCTCTCAAAATAATTCAGAGCAAGCCCTTACTCTTAGAGAATCTCTTGTTGCCGAATCAAAAAAATATGTAGGGGTTCCTTATCTTTGGGGCGGTACAACTACAGACGGAATGGATTGCTCTGGTTTTATTTATACAACAAGTAGGAATTCAGTTGGAGTTCAGTTACCAAGAACGGTTGAAGCGATGTATGGTTTTATGCGCATTGTTCCTGATTCAAAAAAAGAAAAAGGAGACGTACTTTTCTTTAAAACAGTTGGGAACACCATTTCTCATGCAGGAATATATATTGGTAACAATCAATTTATTCATTCTGTTAGTGATGGTCCAAATACAGGGGTTATTGTTTCTTCTTTAAATCAAACTACATGGAAAAAGGCTTACGCAGGAGTCGGTCAATTTTTGCCTCCAACGTTGTCCTCTCAAAATTCTTCAGATTTTGAACAAGATAGTTCAGGTAATAGTTCGACTACAACGAGTTCTACCTCTAGTTCAAATACAGGGAATGTATTAGATAATACTGTAATAGATTTTACCGGAACATTGCTTTGGAATTTATTTAGTACAGATAGTTTTCTTTTTAATGCTAGAGGAGGATCTTTTCAGGCGCACATGCGATATGCTGCCTGGGAAACAGAGCCTGGTATAGGCATTGAGTTTCGTTTTGAACCACGCATGAATATTGTACAAATCCCTCTTATTTTTTCAGTTACTGTTCCTCACGGCTTTAGAGTGTATGCAGGTCCCGTTTTTACATTTGGAATTCCTTCTCTTATTGGAAATGAAAAAGAAATACAAGCTTCTGTTTTTCCAGGAATTCTAGGTTTTTCTTGGCAAACATCGGGGCTTTCTGTTGGTAAAGGGGAGCTATCTTTTGTACAAGATGTATCATGGACAGTTTTTAATAATCCTAATAATGCGGCTCTTGCTATTGGGGAGTCATTTGTTGCAGGACTTGTTTTTTCAACTGGGCTTCGTTTTAGCCTTGATGGAACCGATTTGTAGAAGAACCGGAGATTAGTATGAAATACATTGTAATTCTTTTTTGTGGATTATTTTTTTTATCATGTACAACAAATAGTATTGTTTCAATAAATGATACTAATTCTATAAATTTTCATTTTGAAACTGATGCAAGTAAGGCTGTTAGTGAAATACTTCAATCTTTTACAGGCGTAGAAGAAACAGAAAGCATTTTTGATAAAAAAGTTATAGAAGATGCTATTAATTCTTCTGGAATAACACTTTTATCTGTGGATTCTTTAGGAACAACAGATATTGCAATAGATGGTCTTGTAAAAGATATTAACAACTTACTGCCTACAGGAGAACGTCCTTTTTCTATTACATCAACTTCAACAACACAGGAGCTTGTTCTTACTCTTAATGAAAGCACTATGGGCTCATTTTTTTCTCTCATGGGTGAAGAAGCCTTTTTATATATGGAATTACTGCAAGCGCCTATATTTACCGGTGAAGAAATGACTGCAGAAGAATATCTTGATTTTATAGGTGCTTTGTATGGAGAAACTATTTTACAAGCAATGAAAGACTCTGTTGTAACTTTTGAAATACAGGTTCCTTCTAGTCTAAAAACGGCAAACATTGAGCCATCATCGATTGGGACTGTTGAATTTATGGAAGAAAAAGCAGTTTTTTCTCTTCGCTTACATACATTTTTAGCAAATCCTGAAGAAATAATTTTTCGCATACAGTGGAAAAACAATGAATAAACTAGAAAACATTGCGGTTTTATACGATTTTCTTTCTTTGTGCTAAAATTTATTTCTTGCTTTTTTTATCGACTTGAAGTATAATTTCTTGACAAAAGAATAAAATAAACGGAGGTGTGTATGGCACAAAAAACAGATGCAGGGTTCTCTAAAGAACTCGAAGCATTTATAGACGAATGGAATACAAAGCCTGGAAATCTTATTATGGTTCTCCATAAGGTACAAGAAGAACAAGGCTACATTTCAAAAGAAGCAGCTCAAGCTGTAGCAGAAAGAACTGGTAGTCACTTAGCTAGAGTTTATGGAGTTATGTCTTTTTATCATTTCTTTAAAACAAAAAAACCTGGAAAAAACAGAATTAGTGTTTGTTTAGGAACTGCTTGTTATCTAAAAGGTGGACAAGATCTTATTGATGAGTCTCGTGAGCTTTTAGGTTTAGATCCTGAAGATGCTGCAACTGCAGATGGATTATTTTCTGTTGAACCTGTTCGCTGCATTGGTTGTTGTGGACTTGCTCCTGTACTTACTGTTAATGGTGATGTATATGGAAAGCTTGTTAAAGGCCAAATGTCAGAAATTTTAGATAAATACAAAACAGCCTAATGCACTACACTCTCTGTGATCTAATTGCCGATTTAACGCAAAATGCAACAGAAGCTAATTCAACAAGTATTGAATTGGATTTTTTAGAAACACAGACTTCTTTAAAAGTTGTAATTAAAGACAATGGCAAAGGAATGAGTGAAGAAATATTAAAACGTGTAAAAGATCCTTTTTACACCGATGGAATAAAACATCCTAATCGAAAAGTTGGATTGGGAATTCCTTTTTTAATGCAAACAGCTATGAGTACAAATGGAGATTGGGATATTGTATCTGAAGAAGGAATAGGAACAACTGTTTCTATGACTTTTGATTTAACCAATATTGATACCCCTCCTATTGGAAATATACAAGGCTTATTTAGACAGGTTTTGATTTTCCCTGGAGATTTTGAACTTATTATCAACAGAAAAAAGAAAAACGAAAAATTTGACCTTGACTACACCCTCGTTAAAAGTGAATTGCTTGACGCCTTGGGTGGTATGGAAACAGTAACAGACTTGGCTTTATTAGGTGATTTTATTCAAAGCCAAGAAGAAAATGATTGAAATGACATTAATAATATGTGACGTTTAATTAAGGAGAATAATATGGCAAAGATGTCTCTTGAAGAATTACGAAAGCTTCGTGGAGAAAAACAAGTTGAAATTAATCGACGTGATACAGACGGAAAAACTGTTCAAATCATTGTTGGAATGGGTACCTGTGGTATTGCTGCAGGTGCTAAAGAAACTCTTGAAGCTTTTATTTCAGAGTTACACAAAAAAGGTATTAGCGACGAGGCTAATATTAGACAAACAGGTTGTATGGGTGCTTGTGCAAAAGAACCTACTGTAGAAGTTATTGTACCCGATATGCCTGCAGTTATTTATGGCGATGTAAAAGCAGCAGATGTTGAAAGAATTGTTGAACAACATATTATCAATAAGAGTTTACTTGATAACCATATTATTGACAGACCATCAATTGACATTGTAAAGAACTAGGAGAAACGCATGGCTTATACACACTATATTTTAGTTTGCGGTGGAACAGCTTGTGAATCCACCAGTGCAGATGCTATCTACAACAATCTTCATGCAGAAGCAAAGAACTTTGGGGTAGAAGATAAAGTACAAATAGTAAAAACAGGTTGTTTTGGTTTTTGTGAAAAAGGACCAATTGTAAAAGTTCTACCTGAAGATTCATTCTATGTAGAAGTAAAACCTGAAGATGCAAAAGATATTATTGCAGAGCAAATTGTAAAAGGACGCGAAGTAGAACGTCTTTTATACAGTAAAGAAAAAAAATCTGCAGCAGAAAATCAAGAAATTGAATTTTATCAAAAACAATTACGTATTGTATTAAGAAACTGTGGTCTTATTAATCCTGAAGACATTACAGAATACATTGCACGTGATGGATACCTTGGGCTTGAAAAAGCACTTTTTGACATGAGTCAAGAAGATATTATTCAAGAAATATTAAAATCAGGGCTTAAAGGCCGTGGTGGGGGTGGTTTCCCTACCGGTTTTAAATGGGACGCTTGCTACAAAGCTCCGGGAGACATTAAATACGTTGTATGTAATGCCGACGAAGGAGATCCGGGAGCTTACATGGATCGTTCTACTATTGAGGGAGATCCGCACTCAGTAATTGAAGCTATGACTATTTGTGGTAAAGCAATTGGAGCAAGTAAAGGTTTTGTATACATTCGTGCAGAATATCCTCTTGCAATTGATCGCTTAAAGATTGCTATGGAACAAGCACAAGAAAATGGTCTTTTAGGAACAAACATTCTTGGATCAGGATTTGATTTCGACATTGAAATTCGTCTTGGTGCTGGTGCTTTCGTTTGTGGTGAAGAAACAGCTCTTTTACGTTCAATTGAAGGTCTTCGAGGTATGCCTACTCCTAAACCTCCATTCCCTGCACAATCAGGTTTATGGGGAAAACCAACCATTATCAACAATGTTGAAACATGGGCAAATATTCCTGTAATTATGACAAAGGGTGCAGATTGGTTTAACAAAATTGGTACAGACGATTCAAAAGGTACAAAAGTTTTCGCTTTAACTGGTAAAATTCAAAACTCAGGTCTTGTTGAAGTTCCAATGGGAACAACATTACGAGAAATTATTTTCGAAATTGGTGGTGGTATCAAAGACGGAAAAAAATTCAAGGGTGTTCAAACAGGTGGACCTTCAGGTGGAATTATCACAGAAGAGCACTTAGATACACAAATTGACTTTGGTGGACTTGTAAAACTTGGCTCAATGATGGGTTCAGGTGGTATGATTGTTATGGACGAAGACGACTGTGTTGTTGACGTTTCTAAATTCTACATGGAATTCTGTGTTGATGAATCTTGTGGTAAATGTTCACCTTGTCGTATTGGTACAAAACAAATGTACGATATTCTTGATAAAATTTCAAAAGGTAAAGGTGAACCTGAAGACTTAGATAAGCTTGAAGATATAGCTCTTGCAATGAGACGCTCTTCTCTTTGTGCTCTTGGACAAACAGCTCCTAACCCTACAATTTCTACTCTTAAAAAATTCAGAGAAGAATATGTTGCACACGTTACAGACAAAAAATGTGATGCAGGAAAATGTAAAAATCTTACATCGTTCGTTATTAATGAAAAATGTATTGGATGTACTGCTTGTGCACGAAAATGTCCTGTTAACTGTATTGCTGGAGAAAAGAAAGAACGACACGTTATTGACCAAGCTAAATGTATTAAATGTGGCGAATGTGAACGCACATGTAAGTTTA
>CAYJJW010000053.1:0-13061 GCA_964370555.1 uncultured Treponemataceae bacterium
CGTATCGAAAGATTCAACAAAAGATTTAACATTAAACCAACTGCAGCTGAATAAATCACTGTTATGTTTTTTTAATTTAGGAAGCATTGATGTTTTTACCTCAATGCTTTTTTTTATTCTCTAAAGGGTAATACAGGTTCTATACTTGAAAATCCACCTAAAATTGCAATAAGTCTATCAACTCCCATTGCTACACCAGAACAGTTTGGAAAGTGCTCAAATATTTTCCAGTAATTAGTATCTATAGCATGTGGAACTCTTGCAGTTTTGTTTTTTAAGTCGCCTTCATTTTCAAAGTAGTCTTTAATCTTTTGTGAATCAATTTCTTCTGAATAGCAGTTTGCAAGCTCAACGCCGTTTATATAAAGCTCCCACCGTTCTTTCCATATCAGTTCTTTGTTCTTTGCTAAACAAGGCACAAAAGAAGGGTAATTGGTTAAAAATATTGGCTTTTTATCAATTAATTTAGGCTCAACAGTATGTATAAAAATAAGTTCATATATATCATCCATTCCCCATGTTTGAAAATCATTACCACTTGGATCTTCTAAACCGAGTTTGGCTGCCTTCTTTGCAAGCATGGCTGGTGTTGTACATTCTGAGAGTTTAAACCCTGCATGTTTTTCAAATGCTTCATCCATTGTTTGCCTTATAAATGGAGGGCGAATTGATGCCCAGTTATCTTCTATGTTGCTAAGAGGCATAGGGGGGAGTAAATGTAAAAATAACTCTTCTGTAATTAGCATTGAGTCTTCATAGTCTGCTTCCATTGTATAATATTCGAGCATAGTAAACTCAGGGTTATGTATTCGCCCAAGGCTTTCGGTATTTCTGTAACACTTTGAAACTTGAAATACGTCCACTTTGTGTTCTGCTATTATTTTTTTTATAAAAATTTCAGGAGAAGGCACAAGATAAAGTTCTTTTTTTTCACCGTTTGATGAGTTTTCAGGTGGAATATATTCAGTTTTAAAAACTTCTAAGCAGGTTTCTGGAATAAGTGTTTCTGAGAGGGCAGGTGTATCTAGTTCTAGGTAATTTTTTTTATCAAAAAAAGAGCGAATTCTTTTTATACATTCTGATCGAAATTGAAGTGTTTCTATATCCATTTGTAGTGTTCATGGCTTGCAGCCATTAATCCTTTTTTTGTGATTACATTTTAATGGAAATATAAGTTCTTTATACTTTACTTATAGTTCAAAGCTATCGTTTTAGGGATCTACTTTTTTACGCAAAAAAGTAGCAAAAAACCGCTGGGGCGTTGCGATTCGCCCCAGACCCCTAACGCTTTTTACACTAACAGTAATAAAAATTGAAACATTTTCCACTAAATTGTCTCACTTACTGTAACAAATTTAGTAGTATTTTTCTAGCCTTTTTGATACAATTATACATGTCTCAATCAAAACTTTTTAGTATTATTGACAAAGCGGTTACCGATTATAACTTTATTGAAGATGGTGATAAAATCCTTATTGGTGCATCGGGAGGGAAAGATTCAACTTCTCTTATTCAATACTTTGCAATGCGAAAGTTTCATCGAAAAGAAAACTTTGAGTTTGCTGCTCTTCATGTAGAAAGTGGGGTCGGTTCTTCAATTAGTCCTTTACTTATTGACCTTTTTAAAACATGGAATGTAGATCCTGTAATTATTAATGCAGATGTTTTGGAACGCCTTAAGCCGGGGCGAAAAATGAACTGTTGGTGGTGTTCTACACAAAGGCGAACTGAACTTAATAATTATGCAATGGAACATGGTTTTAATAAGGTTGCTCTTGGGCATCACTTAGATGATGTTTTAGAAACACTTTTAATGAATGCAATGAATAAAGGTGAACTTTCTACCATGCCTCCAAGGTTAAAATATGACAAATATCCAATAACCATTATTCGCCCTCTTTGTTTAGCCGACGAAAAAACAATTATTCAGCATTCGGATGAACAAGGCTACATTAACGGAACGTGCACCTGTAACTATCAAGATAATTCAGGGCGTAAAGAAATGCGAAAGCGATTAGCAGATTTAACCGAAGGCGATTATACACTTAAAAGAAGATTATTTGATTCGCTTAGGAACATAAAAACGGAGTACCTACCTTAGTAATTACGAATTACAAATGCCTAATTACGAATTGAGGAAGAAAAGATATTGGGCAAATTTCAAAAAAATTAGGAATTAGGCATTACAAATTAGGAATTATTTAAGTTCTCTTGGATAATACTCAATTTTAAATTTTTTAGTTTTTCTGTCATTGATACTTTATAAATATGTGGATTTAAAATGCGTTGAAATGTTGAGTCTAAACAAGCCAGATGCTCTTTTACTCTATTTCGGCTTATTAAAAGTTGCTCTTTTTCATTTAAACGTTCACGAGTTTGTATTCCATTCTTTATGCGTTCTACTAAAAGCATTTCGGTTTTTGATGGGGAAAAATTAAATTGGCGATAGTCAACAGCAGGGTGAAAAAAACGACTTTCTTTATTTTCCTGTATTACTTCATCTTGGAGGGCAAGTATATCGGCCTTAAACATTCCGTCTTGGTCATAAAGGCGCCAAACATTTTTTATTCCGGGGTTTGTCGTTTTTGAAGGGTTATCCGAAAACTTCATTGTAGAAATTAAATTCCCCCCATTTGGGTTATGTCGTGCTGCTAATTTGTATACACCTGTAAAAGAAGAATCTTTTCCACCCGTTACCATGTGAGTACCAACACCCCAAATATTAATCGGTACATTTTGAGATACAAGTGTTTCTATTATTTCTTCAGTTAAATCGTTCGATACAGATATTGTTGCTTTTTTTAATCCTGCCTTGTTTAGCTCTTTTCTTACTTCTGTTGAAAGATACTGCATATCACCTGAATCAAGTCGCACACCAAAGTTGTGTCCCTTTTTTGCAAGTTTTTTACCCACTGTAATGGCATTTTTTATACCTGATTTTAGGGTATTATGAGTATCTAGTAAAAAAGTACATGAATCAGGATACATATCTGCATATTTTTCAAAGGCTTCTAATTCTGATTCAAATGACATTATCCAAGAGTGTGCCATAGTGCCGACAATTGGAATGCCATATTCTTTTCCGGCTAAAGTATTACTGGTACTGGAGGCGCCCCCAATAAAGGCAGCTCTAGAGGCACTCATTGCTCCATCATATCCTTGTGCACGTCTTAGACCAAATTCCATGACATGAGAGTCTTTAGAGGCTATAACCATTCGACATGCCTTTGTTGCAATAAGGCTTTGAAAGTTTATTTGATTTAATACTAATCCTTCTACAATTTGTGCTTCTATTAAACCTGCATGAATTCTTACTAAGGGCTCATTCGGAAAAACAATGCTGCCTTCTTCCATTGCAAAGACATCACCCATAAAAGAAAAGTTACGCAGATACTCTAAAAAATCTTTTTCAAATTTATCAAGAGATTGTAAAAAGGAAATATCATCATCTGAAAAGCGAAAATGTATAAGGGCATCGAGAAGCGTTTCTATGCCTGCAAAAACGGCAAATCCACCATCAAACGGATTGCGTCTAAAAAACACATCAAAAACGCACGGATGGTTCATGTTTTGTTTCCAAAAACCTTGTGCCATTGTTAATTCATAAAAATCTGTAAAAAGGGCACTAATAGGTGGTTTGTTTTCGCTCATATGTTATTTTACCCAAGCTTGTGTAATTTCGCAAATATACACTCTATGCATGCCTTCATCTTTATACCACTTATCAAGGCTTTCAGTATCTAAAAAGGATTCTTCTTTTAACATGTCTATGTAAAGCTTTTTACATTCCAATACAAGATTTGCTTGCTCAAAGGCAACGCTGTTGTTATCGGTTGCAATAGGTTTTAAGCCGGTTTCTTCTGCCTTGTTGCAGTCTCTTCCTGACTTTGAGCCACAGAAGGCAAGGGCTTTTTTGTATTCATCTGAAAAAAATGAAAGAGTCATTGTTTGTTCTTTTTCGGTAAACTCATAGGTGTAGCGCTCTTTTCTAACAAAAACAAAGGCAACACATTTGTTCCATAAATATCCTAATCCACCCCAACTAGCTGTCATTGTGTTCCATGATGTAGTATTGTTAGAAGAAAGTGTTCCGGCTGTTACAAGCATCCATTTATCGCCGATAAGTTTTATGGCATTTTCTTGAATATCTTTTGGGTTTATTGATGTAAATCCCTTCATGTATACCTCCAAAATAATGTTTGCTTTAGTGTACTTTAGAATAGATTATTGGTCAAGTATTTTAATTAGGAACTAGAGATTGCTACAATTTCTTCTTTGGAAAGACCTGTTGCGTTTGATATTTGCTCTACTGATAACCCCTGCTTTAACAAATTTTTAGCAATTTCAATTTTACCTTCTAGTTTACCTTCTGCATGGCCATCTTGGCGTGCAATGGCTCTTTCTTCACTAAGAAAATCCATTTGGTACATACGATAGGCTTGAATATCTCTATATTTTTCCATGAGTTCTACATCACCGGAAAACTTTTTGTATTGATCATACACATCGTCAAAATAATTATTAAGTTCTGCAATATTCACTATATCTTCCTCCAAGTTTTTTGATGTAAAAAATCATTTTTTCTTTTCAAAGTCTTTTAGGTTAACATTAACTTGCTTAGCATAGTTTACTGCAATGTAATACAAAATGCGTGGAATAAATCTTGTATTCGTTACATTTTGCACTTCAACCATAATGAGCTCATCAGTATCTGTTTTTGCCTTTACATCTACAACGGTTTCTCTCTCAAGAACATTCTCTTTTAAGTTAAATGTATCTAAAAGCTCAACTTCTTTAAAGGGAACTTCGCCTGCGTCTTTTCGTAGTGCATTTAGAAAATGAAGTAAAATACCTTCGTTTCCGGGGTTAGCAAACAAATACCTCACAAAGTAATCATTAGTTGGCACAAGTTGTTCTACACTCATAGTATACTCCTAATTATTGAATTTTACAATACTTAAATAATTAGTACCTAGTAATTAGTAACTCGTAATTGATATAATGACATTTTTTGTAAATTTTGTCGAAAATAATGTAAATTCTTAAATTTATCTTAAAAATTTCTTAAATTTATCTTAAAAAAACTTGACAGCTAAAATGAGTCATGCTACAATTACCACAGTGATATTTGTACGTTAAAAGTGCGTTGCACTTGTACAGGTAAGAAAAAATGAGGAGGGTTTTATTAAATGAAAAAACTCTTAACAGTATTAATTGCATTGTCAATGGTGTTCTCTGGATTCGCAGCAGAACCAGTGGCAAGCGCAGACATGGTTGATTTCACAGGTGAAGCATCAGTAACTTGGGGTATCGATCTTGAATCAGGTGAAACTGGTTTCAAAAATGAAACAGACGTAGAATTAATTCTTTCTCTTCTACCTGCAGACATGACTAACTCAACCGAAGGTTCAGGCGTTTGGGGTGAATTGGTTGTAAAAGTAGATGGTGACACAAACCTTAAATCAGAAGCTGATGGTACACCTCTTGCACATGATTTTGCTGACGTAATTGTTGACGTTGCTACAATCCATGTTGGAGATCTTTACTTTGGTATCAAGAGCGGAGATTTTGACTATGGTGATGATTTCTTATTCCCTAATGCATTTAACTATGACAACAGTGATTCAGAAACATATAACATGGTTAGAAACTATTCTGCTGAAACAGGTTATAACCAAGGTTTTGTAGCTGGTTATGCTACAGATATGTTCAGTATTGAAGCTTCTGTTAGATCACGACCAAGCGAAATTAAAAATGCAGAAATTGAAACTGTAGATATTTATGAAGCTACTGGTAGTGAAGTTGCAAGTCCTTTAGTAAAATATTTTAGGCTTTATGATGAAGTAGAAGTTGCTTCCGATGACTTGGTAATTGGTACGGATTACTACAGAGTAACATATGATGGCGAAGGTCAAAATAGTTCGTACTGGACAGATGATTATGCTGCTGGTGTTTACGCAGAAGTTAAACCTATCGAAGATTTAAGAATCGGTGCAGGTGGATCTTTCATTCTTTCTGGTGAAACAGTAAACGAATGGGGTGGTGGAGACTACCAAGCATTTATTGGTGCAGATTATTCACTTCCTTTAACTGAAACTACTTCAATTGTTCCTGCTGTTACATACAACATGAAAAATGATTACGTTCAAGGTCGAAAAGTTGATGACAAATTAGAAGAATATGAATTAGTAAGAAGTTCTATCACAGCTGGTCTTGCATATCGTTGGGGTGAATCAGAAGATGCTCAATCACTTCTTGATGACTTCTATGGCGACGATGCACTTGTTTACATGAAAGACGGTGGCGATGAAGATGATACAATGCTTCTTCCTGGTGTTTCTTTATGGACAGATTTAAGTTTCTTAACATTCGCTGATGAACCTGTAGATCTTGATGCATTTAAAATTGATGGTAAAACAGATACCTATTTACCTCTTATGCTTAATGTATACTCAGGTGATTTAAATGGACTTAAATTATACGGTTTATTCTATGCAAATCTTGCACCTCGGGTAAAAAATATTGCAATGATGGCAACCATAGCTGCTGAGGAAGCAAAAATCGCCGCTGGAGCTGGCGATTTAGTACAAGCAGCAGAAATGCAAAAAATGGCTGAAGAACTTTCTGGATATCTACCAGGTAATGTAGAAGATATGCAAATTGGTTTTGCAGCTAGTTATAATTTACCAGTTGGTGATATGACAATTACACCTAAATTTGGTACATTATTTAATTATAGCGAAATTACTACAAAAGGAATTGATATCGATAATAATCCTGAAAGAGTAGATACTACAATGATCGTTAAACCTGAAGTTGCTGTAGACTTTGCTGGTATTATTTCTAATACAACATTCTCACTTGCTTGGGATGGTGCTGAGTACCACACTGCAAATTCAGTATCAAAAGCTGACAAAGAAGGTGACCCTGATTACACAGGTAGTAACCACGGTGAATTTACAGTGAAATGTAAAATTGCTCTTTAATTCTTCGCGAATTAATATAAGCATTTAGCTTAAAAAGGCTTTCCGGTTTCGGAAAGCCTTTTTTTGTGTTCTCTCTCCGTCACCTGCGGTGCCACCTCTCTCTAAGAGAGAGGCTTTTTTATTGATACATGGTTTTGGGATTTTTTGTTAAGGGGGGAAGGTTTAAAGAAAAAATCTGTGAAAGCTGTGTAATCTGTGGTTCCCTAATGACCAGTCCCGGTGGTATACGCAACCGTTCTATTATGCTTGT
This sequence comes from uncultured Treponemataceae bacterium, assembly GCA_964370555.1. Taxonomy (GTDB): domain Bacteria; phylum Spirochaetota; class Spirochaetia; order Treponematales; family Treponemataceae; genus CAYJFX01. Next base: position 7,237 of record CAYJJW010000053.1, read on the forward strand.
GAGTATATAAAAATTAGGAATTACGAATTAGGAACTAGGAATTAAATTAGGCATTAGGAATTAATTTTATCTCTTTTTCAGTAAGTCCTGTATATTTTGCAATTGTTGCAATATCTATTTTATCCATTTTCATAGATTTTGCCATTTCTAGTGCTTTTTCGTGGATACCTTCTGCATGCCCTTCTGCATGTCCTTCTGCATGTCCTTCTGCATGCCCTTCTGCATGTCCTTCTGCATGTCCTTCTGCATGTCCTTCTCGTCTTGCTTCGTATCTTTCATAATCAAGAGCTGCTGCTTGCCCGTTAAGAAATATTTCTCGTTTTTCATATTCGCTTATTAAATCACTGTTTGAGCAAAAATATTCGTAGTCGCCTACAGCCTTCTTAAATACTTCACCTTGCATTGCTATTGCTTCCTTTTCGTTTTCAAAATCGTTAGAGCCAAAATAACTAATCCACGCTTTTAGCTCATCCTCTTTTATTTCTTTATGTACCTTTGGTAGCTCCAAAAAATGTATTTCTAACTTTTCAGTGCTAATTTCTTTATTTTGCACGCAATGAATCATATGCGTTGTGTGTGCAAAGTCTACATCATCAAACATTGTAAAAGCAACTATATTAATACTGATGACCGGCATAAATCGCCTTATCTCTGTACCGTTTTCCGCTTTAATTCTTTCTGCTCTATAACTTCTAGCCCAATACTCTAAAACTCTGTCAAAAAAAGTTTTATTTCCACGTACTTGTACTTCAATAATTACTTTTTCACCAGAAGAGGTAATAGCCTTTACATCTACAATAGTTTCACTGTCCGAACAATGCTCTTTTAGGTTGTACGGGTTTGTTACCGTAACGGACGTAAACTCTTCTTGCTCAGTGTCTCTCATTACCGCATTTATAAAATTCAGCAGTAATGCTTCATTACCACGTTGCCCCAAAAGATATCGAGCAAAGTAATCATTCATTCTAGAAATTTCTTTCTTAATCATAGTATACTCCTAATTGGTGATTTTTACAATACTTAAATAATTAGTAACTCGTAATTCGTAATTATTTTCGTATACTATATATATTGTTCAAAAGTTCGGAAAAAACAGAGTTCTTGAGAAAAAAATGTGAAATAATTTTGTAGATTTAAAAGTGTGATAGATTCTTCCTGTAGCCCAGTGGCGGGCAGAGTGACTGGTAGGTGTCAGTGGTACACGCAACCGTTACTATATGCTTGTGAGTATAAAAAATTAGTACCTAGTAATTGATATAATGACACATTATGTAAAATTGTTAAAAAACTTATAGATGGGTGCAATTTTCTATTGATTTTTTTTAAGAAAATTTGTATATTAAATTTAATAATGAGATAGAAAAGATTATCACATTATTAAACATTTAAAAAAGGTACGTTAAAATGAAAAAACAATTATTCACATTTACACTTTTGTGTTGTATGGTTAGTGCTTTATGTGCTGAGCCATTAGCTACCGCAGCCACCGTTGATTTAGGAGCCGATGCCTCTGTTGCATTTGGAGTAGATTTAAATAATGGTGAAACAGGTTTTAAAAATGAAACCAATATAGATCTTAAGTTATATCTATTGCCAACAGATATGGAAGTATCTACATTTAATGCTGGGGTTTGGGGTGAGTTGGTATTAAAACTTGATGGTGATACAGCCTATGAAGTTGATGGGCCTTCTGGAACCGTTATTTCATATGTAAGTGATAATCTTATTGTAGATAAGGCAGTTATTCATATTTATGATGGTTATGTTAGCATAGAAACTGATGACTTTGATTTTGGTGATGAGTTTGCATATCCTCATGCAATGGCCTTTGATAATGAAGATACATTAAACGCTGACGGAATTTACTATAATGAATCAAGTCCATCTCAATCATTTGGTTATTACCAAGGTTTTTCAGGTGGATACGTACATGATCTTTTTACCGTTGAAGCCTCTGTTCGAACACAAAGAGAATATACTGCAGAAAATATTGCAGGAATAACTGATGATCTCAATACTGACACACAACAATCATTATTAATTCCCTATGTTGAAGGTGAAGTATGTACCAATACTTCTGATATTCCATATCCCATAGTAAACGGAAACTGGGTCGTTCCACCGGGAGCTGTGTATCGATTATATCCCGTAAAAGAAGAAAGTGCACGTGATTATACCAATAATTATGCAGTTGGTTTGTATTCAACCATCACTCCTGTTAACGATTTAATTATTGGGCTTGGAGGTGCATATGCATTTACCGGTATACGACAGGGAGATTTTTCAGTTTTTTCAGCCGCTCAATATAAAGCGAATTTTGGAATGTTTTCACTTTTTCCAGTTTTAACCTATAATTTATTTGGTGATTTTAATGATGGAACTGGAGAAATGACTTTTACCCAAAACACCCTTGGATTTGGTATTAATTTTGGCTGGGGCGACGAAATGGAAGGTGATTCTTTATTATATGATTTTTATGAAGAAAAACTTGCTTATGTTGGAACACTTGAAAATGATGATATCGACCAAGGAGATGGGACAATACTTCCTGGTGTTTCTTTATACACATCACTTGATTTTTTACCGGGCGGTTTAAATAAATCTCTTCCATTTTTAGTAATGGTACATTCTGGAGATATTGTTCCTAATGTAAGTGCACAAATATTGTATAGTACCAGTTTTGCAAATGGAACAAAAGAAACTTTATGGAACAATGGTCAAGAATCGGCAACTACTGCAATGAACATGGCACTTGATAAGCTTGCATCACAAATTGGTTTTGCTGCCGATTATGACATAGCGGTTGGACAACTTACCGTTACACCAGCCTTAGGAGTTCTTTTTGGATATTCTATGTCTCAAAATGACCTTGATACAACACTTGGAACTTCATTACTTCCAATTGTAAATGTAAAGCTTGCAGGGTTAGTAAAAAATACCGAGTTTACTTTAGAGTGGAACGAGTTTGAATTTGCAACCGGTGCTGCAACTGTTGGTGGTGTGTCAGAAGGTGTACTTGCAATAGATGCCGGTGTTATTTCACTTAAAGCAGAAATAACTTTATAACATTATTTTGCCTTTGCCTTGGAAAGAGGATAGAGAATAATCATAATTCCTGCAAAGGCAAACATTACAATATGTATCCCGTACGAATCAGCAAGATAGCCTCCCAGAGGGGCAAGGAAAATAATAAAAAGTGATTTTATCTGTGATGAAACACTTAAAATAGTTGCTCTTTGTGACTTATCCATATTGTCATCAATCACATCAATAAATATTGGTTTTCGAATATTTTGCCAAATGTTTATAAGTAAAAAGAGAATACAAACAAAAATAGTGAATTGTGTTGTAAATCCAAGAAGCATTAATGTTAATAAAAATAAAACATACAATACATTAAGCGATTTCGAACCACCCAATAAAGATTTTGCCATAAAAGAATATTTTGAAGCAAATGAACTAAAAATATTTAGTATTGTATATATTATGCCCAGTAAAATAGAAAGATTATCTTCTGCGCTTATGTTTGTAAACACAATGATTCCTGAGCCAATAATAATTGCACTTAAAATAGGCTGTACATAGTCTTTCATTGAGCTTAAAACTGCTTCAAAAATACCATTTGCAACAAGAATATTTTGTAAGTTTCTATTCTGAAATAGGCTATTTTTTACTACACCGATAAGTTCTTTTAATGTAGTATGTTCCGATACTTCTCCTTTATCTAACGATTTTGGGTAAGAGAGTATAAGAAAAAAGTCAATAATATATGGAATAGTAGAAGCTAAAAAAATGTAACCTGAGTTTGGAACATTGAGAATAATAATTATTCCAAGCAAAGAACTTATAGCACTACCAATTAATGAACTAGAGCGGGTTTTTCCGTATACATATGTTTTGTGCTGTTGCCAGCCTTTTTGTTCAAGGTAGGTATACATCATTGCCTTATGGCTACCAGAACGAAAGGCTTCCCCTAATCCAAAAAACACCATTGCAATGGCTGCCCCTGTAAAACTCTTACTTAAAAAAAACAGTATAAAAGAAAGTATGTAGAATAAAAAACATGCATAAAGTTCTTTTTTCTTTCCAAAGTAGTCTGCTATAATTCCGGATGGAATTTCAAAAATATTAATTATTATTTCACGTATTGAAAAAAGAATACCAATTTGTAACAGGCTTATATTATTATTCGATAAAAATATCAATAAATATGGTTCAAAGAATTTTAAGTTCTTTAACAGTCCATAAAGTGAGAATTTTTTTATAAGCCAATCTTTGTCTATTTCTTTGTGGATATCTATTATATCAGGCATAGGGTAGTATAGCGTTATTTTAAAAAACAAAAAAGACTTTTTTAAGAAATTTATTGAATTTTTTTAGACATAATCCTGCTTGTGTTTTAAGATAAAGAGTGGTACTATTATATAAAGAATGTATTTCTTAATTTATTTTGGAGGTTTCATATATGTTACCGAGAGAACGAGTGTTAAATGCCTTGGCACACAAGCCAACAGACAGGATACCGTTAGATTTTTGGGTTGTTCCGGAAATATGGGAAAAACTTTATGCACATTTTAATACTAAAGATGATGAAGTTATTTTTAATGCGTTTGGTATTGATATTCGAGAATTTGTTCCAACGTACATCGGCCCGGAATTTAAACGTTTGGATGATGGTAGTTATTTTGATGCAATGGGTGTGCACCGTCTTCCTGTAGAAAATGGGTATTGTACGTACGAAGAGTACGCAAGTTCTCCTCTTGGATTTGTAGAAGAAGTTGAAGACTTTGAAAAATACACTAATTGGCCAAGTATAGAAAATTATGATTTTAAAGGATTGTCTGACAAAATTGGTGATGCTCACAAAACATATTATATAAAACTTTTTACAGCCGGTATGTTTGAATTATCTTGGGCTTTACGTGGGTATGAAAACTTTATGATGGATATGGTTATTAATCCTGAAATACCTCATTACATAATGGGAAAACTTACTGATTTTTATTGTGAATATGTAACTCAGGTAATGACTCATGCAGGCGATAAATACGATATGGTATACACTTATGATGATATTGCGGCTCAAAGTGCACCTCTTATGTCTAAAGAAATGTGGTCTGAGTTTGTAAAGCCATATCATGAAAAGTTAAATAAGGTTATTAAGAGTTTTGGTAAAACTATTATGTATCACTCCTGTGGTGCCGTATACGACATGATTGGAGACTTAAAAAACTTACCTATAGACGTACTAAATCCTATTCAGCCAAGAGCAAAAGATATGGATATGCGAAAAATTAAGGACAATTTTGGTAAGGATTTATGTTTTCATGGTGGTATAGATATTCAAATGACATTACCCAAGGGTAGTGTTGAAGATGTAAAAAATGAAGTAAACCATACTATTAGTACACTTGGAGAAAACGGTGGATATATATTAACCAGTGCACATTATATTCAAGCCGACACACCGTTAGAAAATATCTTTGCAATGTTTGATGCAGCTAAAAATTATTCAAAGAAATAATAACATAATTTATTGTATAAATATGGCTCATTAACGTGTAAATTCTCTTGTTTTTTCGTATAAACAATGCTAAAATGTTAGTAGGAAAAAAAATTTTTACGGAGGTAAAAAATGAAAAAACTTTTAACAATTGTGATTGTTTTGGCTCTAGTGTCTTCAATGGTTTTTGCCGGCGGGTCTAGAGATACTGCAGAAAGCGACATGCCAACAGTACGCTTAATTACCGATGCAACTGGTATTGACGATAAGTCATTTAATGCTGCTGCATGGAGAGGTGTTCTTGAGTTCTATGGTGATACTT
>CAYJJW010000054.1:0-12864 GCA_964370555.1 uncultured Treponemataceae bacterium
GCAGAAACAGCTTCATCACAAACAATGAGTTCAGGATTAACGCTTAATGCTCTTGCAATACCAATACGTTGTCTTTGTCCACCTGAAAACTCATTTGGATAACGCATCATGTATTCTCTTGGCATATTTACTGCCTCTAATAAGTCGCCTACGTATTTAATTCTTTCTTCTTTAGATTTCATGCCAATTTTCTTTAATGGGTCTTCAAGGGAACCAAACACAGTAAAAGCAGGATTTAGAGAAGAATATGGATCTTGAAATACAATTTGTAACTTTTTTCGAGCTTCATCCATTGTTGCTTTATCTAAGGTGCATAAATCTTTTACCCCATCTTCAAATGCATACTCAATGGTGCCTCCGGTTGGTTTTACCAGTTGCAAAATAGACTTACCTATTGTTGTTTTACCGCAACCTGATTCCCCTACTATTCCTAGTATTTCGCCTCTATAAATATCTAAGTCAACATTATTAACTGCTTTAACATGCCCAACAGTACGCTTAAAAACACCCTTTTTTATCGGAAAAAATGTTTGTACGCCTCTTAATTTTAATAATACTTCTTTGTCTTGCATACTATGTCCTTATTTGTACTTAAAGCATCTAACTCTGTGCTTATCACCCAAAAATACTTCTTCAGGCATTTGATTTTCGCATGTATCAATTGAATCATCACAACGAGGACAAAATTGACATCCCTTTGGTCTATTATATGGATTTGGAGTACTTCCTTTTATTGCTTCTAAGGTTTGATTTTTACCTCGTCCCAATACAGGAGTTGAACGCAACAAGGCTTCTGTATAAGGATGCTTTGGATTTCCAAGAACATCTTCAACACTACCATATTCTATTATATTTCCCATATACATAACAGCTACTTCATCAGCAAGCTCTGCAACAACGCCCATATCATGAGTTATAAGCATAATTGCTGTTCCTTTAGCTTTAAGTTCAAGCATAAGTTCAAAAATTTGTGCTTGAATAGTAACATCAAGTGCAGTTGTTGGCTCATCCGCTATTAGTATTTTTGGGCTACAGGCCATTGCCATTGCAATCATTGCCCTCTGTCTCATACCACCTGAATATTGATGTGGATATTCATTAATACGTTGTTCTGGAGCAGATATTCCCATATCTGTTAATAAAGATATAGATTTATCTCTCATGGCTTTTGAACGAAGTGGTGTATGTGCTTTTATCATTTCATCTATTTGATAACCAACGGTAAATACAGGATTTAATGCAGTCATGGGGTCTTGAAAAATTATCGCAATATCTTCTCCTCTCAAAGAACGCATTTTTTTTCCATTTTTTTCAAGCTGATCAATTCGAATTTCCTTATCATCTTTGAAATATGGAATAGAACCTGATTCAACTCTCGATAAGTCAGGCAAAAGTTGCATAACAGCGTTTGCAGTAACGGACTTTCCACACCCAGATTCGCCTACAACACAAAGAGTTTTTCCTTTTTTTATATCAAAAGAGATTCCCTTTAATACCTTATTACATCGTTGATTGGTATAAAAGTTTATGTGTAAATCTTTTACACTAAGTAAAATATCATCATTCATGTGTTTACCTACCCTGCCATTGTTGGATCTGTAGAATCTCTAAGACCGTCGCCAATAAAATTTATACTTAATACAAAAAGAGTTATTATAGTTCCAACAGGAAGCCAAATCCACCAAGCATCTCGTAAGATATTTAAGTCTTGAGCTGCATTTAAGATGTTTCCCCATGTTGCAATTTCCAAAGGTACCCCTAAGCCCAAAAAGCTTAATGCCGCTTCTTGTAAAATAAACATTGCAGTTGAAAGTGTAATGTTTACAAAAATTGGACCAACAGCATTTGGAAGCATATGTTTAAAGGCTATAACCATATCATTTATACCAAATGCCTTTAACGCTTGTACATATTCTTGTTCGCGAATTGATAACATTTGAGAGCGTGTCATACGATACATTGATGGCCATCCGGTTGCAATAAATATGAAAATAAGGTTCCACATACTTTGCCCTGTCATGGCTACTAAGATTGAAACAAGAATAATTTGTGGAAATGCCATCATTACTTCTGAAACTTTTAATAGAACTGTATCAAACTTTCCGCCCTTATATCCACCATATGCTCCAAGGGAAACACCAATCAATGTAGTACCGATTGCACTTCCGAGTCCAATAAATATTGACATTCTTCCACCGAACAAAATACGGGCCCAAATATCGCGGCCAATCTTATCGGTTCCAAAAATATGATATGCACTAGGAGGAGCAAGCCTACTAAGTAAATCAATTTTGGTTGCAGTATAAGAGGTAAATAACGGTGCAAACATGCAAAGCAATGTAATAATACCAAAAACAATTAAACCAAATAATGCTAATTTATTTGCAAACAACTTACGAACAAAACGACTTTTATTACTTGTTTGTAATAGACCCTTATCTTCAAGCTCTAGTAGTTTGTCCATTTTTTTCTGTAAATGTTTTGAACTCATGTATTCTCCTAAAAAAAGCATCAGTTTTTGACGGTGCCTTTTTTCATGTCTTTTTTGTGTTACCATAAAAAAGACATAAAATATTGAGTTTGCAACGCAAACTCCTCTATGAATGTCAAGTCACTATTTTTGATTCAACATTCATTAATCCTTCCTACGATAGTTTTACGCGTGGGTCAAGAATAGCAGTACAAAGATCCACAATCAAACTTGAAATTAACACTAATAAAACACTAAAGAATGCTATCATCATTACAACAGGCGTATTTTGTGTTCTAACAGCAGCAACAAACAACATTCCTACTCCCGGCCATTGGAAAATTTGCTCAACAACAACGGCTCCACCAATAAGCATTGGAAGTCTAAATCCTATCAAAACTACAACTGGTGTCATTGCTACTCTAAAACCATGAATGAGGTTTACTCTCCATTCAGGTAAACCTTTACTTCTTGCAGTTTTAATAAAATCTTTATTCAAAGAATCCAACATACTTGATCTGGCATATCTCATAACACCGGATATTAACGATAAAGCCAACACAAGTGAAGGCATAATAATATATTGTAATTTATCTAAAAAGGTATCAACTCCATATGTAGATCTTCCGCCTGCGGGAAGCCATTGCAAATTAAAGGAAAAGATAACTATACATATTAATCCAAACAAAAATTGAGGAATTGCAACACCAACCATCCCTGCAACACTCAAAATATTATCAGCTATGGTCCCTCTTTTTAAGGCACTTACCATACCTAATATACTTCCAAAAATTGAAGAAAAAAGTAACGCTACAACAGACAGTAAAACTGTTGCAGGCAATGTAGAACGTAACAATTCCGAAACGGCTACACCACTTTGTAAACTATAACCAAAGTTTCCTTGAAATAATCCAAAAAACCATTTTACATACCGTAACATAAAAGGATCATTTAAACCTAACGCTTCACGTAGCGCATTTAATTCGCTGGGATCCATATTTGCTAAAGCATCCGGTCCTAACATATAGTCAACTGCATCTCCGGGCATTAGTTCCATACCAAAGAATATTAAAAAACTAATTACTAATACCATTGGGAAAAACATTAAAACAGAGCGTAAAGTATAATGAAACATATCTCTTTCCTAATAAAAATATATGTTCACCGTGCAAAAGCACGGTGAACAAAGTAAACAAAGATAAAACTTATTTTAAATTTGATTCATGTGGGTATTGGTTAACATAGAATAAACGTGTATAACGAATGTTTACAGGGTTTACTTCCATGTAATCAATGTCTCCGATTGCTTTTGCATCATCAGTTGATTTACTCCATGCATAGTCAATTTGACCTGCTTCAACATTTTTGATAAGGTTAGCATCATTTTCGCCACTGGCAAACATGTAGATTTTTTCAATATTTCCATCACCAGTTTCATAATAATTTTCGTTACGTGCAAGAACGGTATAATTATTGCGAACCATTTCTTCTAACATAAATGGACCGGTTCCAATTGGGTTTTGCCAGAACTTATCTTGTTGTGCAGTTACAGGATTAGAATTTTCAAGTAAGTGTTTAGGCAATATTGGCCATTGAGAGAATACTGTAAGAGCATTTGGATCTAGTGTGTGGAAATTAAATGTAACGGTATTTCCATCTACATCAATGCTATCAAGAGCATTTACTGTTGCAGATGCAACACTGTGTAAACCAGGGAATCCTGCCATATATTCAAATGTGAATTTAACATCTTCAGCAGTAAAATCTTCACCATCATGCCAAGTAATACCATCTCGAATTTCAAATGTAATTGTTTTTCCATCTGCAGAAACTTCATATGATTCAGCTAATTTACCTTCGGTAGGTGTTAAGTTTTCATCAGCATCAATGAGTTTATCAAATAAAACTTCTTGATAGAGATAGAAACCTGGGTTAACAAATGTTCCTTCAAAGAATTCAAGAGCACCACCATTTGTGTACATAGTTTTATCACTTCGGGAAGTTGTCCAGTCTAAGATATTTTTATTATATGAGTATTGATCATTACCTAATTTACTTCCAGCTAGGTCAAGATTATCATTAACATAAATAAATGTTAATTGATGATAAAGAGGAAGTTGATAAAGCTCTTCATTCATAACTTTTTGAACTTCGTAAAATGCTTTTTGTTGTTCAGTAACATCAGCCGTAGCGTTTGTAGCATCTAAAAGTTCATCTAAACCTTCTTGGTATGGAAGTGATGAGTTACTTGCGCCTGTACTTGAGAATCTATTATAGAAATCATGTTCAACTAAAGCTGCAACTGCTGCATATGCAAGATCCCATTTAATTTCTGATGGACCATTTACTCTATCTGCAGGTGGAACCCAAAGTTGTGCTGCTAGATCACCTTCTAGTTTTCTAAATTGTGCTTTTACACCTACGTCGCTCCAATATTGTTGGATTACTGCCATTAAGTCTACAGTTTGTTGATCTGAATAGTAATATACAACATCAAGAGTATAATCTGATGGCCAACCGGCTTCTTTAAGAAGATCTTTTGCTAAATCAGGATCATAACTATATTCGGTTAATCCTTTAGCTAACCAAGAACCGGGAGATGTCATACTAATTGCTTTTTGTGCTTGACCTTCAAAAATTCCTGCAATAATAGCATCCATGTCTATTGCACGTAAGAGAGCTTCACGGATACGTACGTCAGCTAGAGGTGTTCCTTTTTCTTGCCATTCAGCAGATGATGAGCTTTCCCCACCGCCTCCGGCAAAAACCATACTACAAACAAGAAGTAGTATTAATGCAATGATTGAGAGTTTTTTCATTTTCTTCTCCTACTTTAAAATCCGCATTTGCGGTTTATTTTAAAGAGACATGTAAAAAAACATAGCGACGCTAACTTTTTTACATGGTAAAACATTTTACTGTTCTACTCCTCTTTTTGAATATAGAAATAGGTTCCTTTGTCCTACATTCTATAAACTTCTTAAATTATAAGTGCACTTTTTAAATCTGTCAAGCTTTATTTTTGCTTTATTTTTGCAATTTTCCCATGGTTTTACGTAATAAAATGAGCTCCTAGTGATTTTAATTGCTTTAGCATTGACGTAAGTAACACTTTTGAAGTCCTAAGTGCATGATAGGCCTTATAGTCTAATAGAGACTCATTGCTTATTGGGATACAAAAATCTTTTTCTAACTCTGCTATTTTTCTTAAAGCTTCACATAAACCTTTTTTTGTGCGAACAATGGATGCATTATTTTGCAAAAGTACAGCAATACTATTTAATACAGATTGTGCAGTAATTAAAGAGCTACCCTGTACATTAAAGATAAATGAAGATACATCCTTTTCAAGTATTTCATTATCTTCATTATGTACATTCGCTATCCTATTAGCTATTGCATTCACAGCTCTTGGAGCAAATACAATTATCCCCCCAACTGAGTTGCCACCCATTCTATTTGCGCCCTCTACCCCACAACTCACTTCTCCCAATGCAAATAAATTTTTTATAGACGTTTCACCATTTTCATTTATTTCAATCCCTCCATTTGAAGCATGCGCAAAATGTGAAATAATAATAGTATCTTGCACTAAATTTATATCTTGCGTTTTAGTAAGCCAATCAAGATAGATGGTATAAAAGGCTTCGTTATCAGAATATAGTTCTTTTTTATAACAAAATTTTACACCTTTTGATCCCTTTTGAATTGCTTCAAAAATACGTATGTCAAAAATTGAACTAGCAAAATCAATTGAAAAAGGTGCATAACTTGAACGCTCATAAAACATTGTAGTTTTTTCTTCGCTAGTAAAATCAGAAAAGATATCTGCTCCGGTATCATCATACACACCTTCAAGATATTTTATTGTATGTTCTCCAAATAGCGTTTTATATTTTGGTTTTAAAAACGATGGAATAAACTGTATAAACTCAGTATTAATTAATCGTGCTCCAATGTCGGATGCTAATGACCACCCGCTACCATCGACATCATTTGTATAAAGATTATCTTTATATAAGCCGGCCATACCACCGGTAGCAAGAATTATCGTTTTAGCATTTACAACTATGTAGCCACTATGCGAAAATAATAAAGCGCCTACAACAACATTATTTTTTTGAAAAAGTTTAACAACCTTTGTGTTTGATTGTATGCTAATATTATCATTTTTACTAAACGTATCATGTACATAGTCTTTAGACTTTTGCCAGTCCGATATTAAATAAATGGGTCTAGAATATTTTGCAAAACATGCCGGTCGTTTATCATTTCTTAAATATGGGTGTAAGCCTATTTTTTGAAGTAAATCTACATTTTTATTTGATTCATTGATATACACATCCATCTTTTTTGCATCAATTAAACCTTGTGAAGTTCTTATAAAATCTTCGGTAAATAATTCCTTGTCAACATCTTTTGTATCGGTAACTTGAATACCCAACGTTGCCTTTAAAGGAAAATAGCTTGCCCCACCACCAAGAGTTTCAGTTTCACTGACAATTAACACAGAAATATTTTGTTCTGCTAAAAGTATTGTGGATAATAAGCCTGCAATGCCTGAACCAATTACTAAGGTATCAGTAGTTAAAAACCTCATATATAAGTGTACGTTGAAAATTTTTACCTGTCAAGATTTATTTTATAATTTTATTTATGAAAAATTAACTTGACAAACTGGTATACCTAAATTATAATCGTCAAATGTAGTACAAACTACATACATACTATCATAAGAGGCAGTTTATGACATCGAGAGAAAGAGTAATTGGCGCAATTGAAAGAACACCTATCGACAAAGTTCCAAAATATGAGGGATTTTGGGAAGATACAATTCCTACATTTATAGAACAAGGATTAGCACTTCCACCTAAAAAAACTATTATAATAAATGGTGAAGAAAAGCAAATTGGTAACCCGATAGAAGACTATTTTAACTTTGATATTCAATGTATGTATATGGATGTTTCAATGCGATTCCCCAGCAAACTTGTTTCTGATGAAAACGGCTTAATAGTTGTAGAAGATCAATGTGGATATACTGCAAAAAAGTTTAAAGGTAAGGCATCTTCAATTCACTTTTTATCTCATAAAGTAAAAGATGAAGATGACTGGGAAAAGTACAAAGAGCGCTATACCTTTAACCCGAATGATACGGCTCGTGTAGACAGTGAAGGATATTTTTTACGTACAAAACCATATCCAACATGGGATGAAGCAAAGCTAATTTATGACGAGTATAGAAAAAATGATAAATTTTTAGCGGTATTTGGATACGGCCCCTATGAAGCAACATGGCGACATCATGGATATGAAGAAAGTTTAATGGATATTATTGCAGAGCCCGAAATGATGAAGGATATGTTTGAAAAAGCTACAAACTGTATTATTGAAACAACAAAACACATGATAAAAATGGATATGAAGCCTGATGCAATTTGGCTTGCAGAGGATATGGGTAGTACCGCAACTACTCTGTTTTCTCCAACAACATACAAGGAATGTTTATGGCCTTATCATAAAAAAATTGGAGATTTTTTAAGAGAAAATGGAATTTATTTTTTTATGCACAGTTGTGGAAATATTAAATCACTTTTACCTGATTTAATTGAAGCAAAACTTGATGTAATTCAAGCATTACAAGCGAACACTGGTATGAATGTTGCCGAAATGAAAAAAACACTTGGAGACAAACTAACATTCTTTGGAAATATCGGGGAGCAAGAATTTGTAAAAGGCGAAAAAGCTATTGAAGAAGAAATGAAAAAGAAGGTAATTCCTGCTATGAAAGATGGTGGTTATATATTCCATTCCGATCACAGTATTCCACCTGAAGTTCCATTACAAACATATGAATTTGCTATGCGAGTACTAGATGAAATTGGAACGTATAATTAAGCACTACTTATTTTTGTGATTCTATTTTAAACTCATAGGCAAAATGATATTGCATTATCGATTGAAAATCTTCATAATTTTTGCCTTTGAGTGCTTCGACTATTTTAGCATGTTTATTATATGTTCTAATATGATCTTTTTCCCATTTTTCGTGATAGTACTTTTCACAATTCCAAGTAGCATCAATAAAACCAACAAGAACATCATTATTAATATTTTTATATAATGTACGATGAAACTCAGAATCTATAGCATATAATTCTACACTATCAGTTTCATTTTTCATTTTAACTAAACATTCATCAAGTGTTTCAATTTGCTTGTCTGTAATAGTGTCAAAACATTGTCTAGAAAAACCTAATTCTAAAACTTTTCTAACCTCTTGAGTTTGAGCAATTAAATCTACCCCATCAGAAATTAAGTTTAAGAAAATAACGCTTGACAAAAAGTTAGAATTAAAACTATTTAAAGTCATACCTACACCGGGTTTAGAGGATACAACGCCAATAATTTCAAGTGTTTTTAATGCTTCCCTCAAAACATTCCGAGAGACTCCGAGTTTTTCTGCCATTTCCATTTCGGTTGGAAGTTTGTCGCCAGGTTTAAAGTTATATTTTACAATGTAATTTTTTACTTCTTCAAACACTTGTAAATAAAGTTTTTTTGACTTTAAGTTTTTCATATTATTCTCACTTTGTCCTATGTTCTATTATATGAGTAAAAATAGCACTTGTCAAATCCTAATTTTCTGAATTTAGTTCTATATTTCTAGTAAAATACATTGCAACTACAACGGCAAAGAATAATCCAATAGTGCCAAAAAGAAGAGCAAAGTCTGTAAGCTGTAATATTCCAAATAAGAAGGCATAAATTACTACTTCTACAATAGCAATAATTGCTCCAAGTTTAATTGTTTTGGTTATTCCCCACACATAAAACCCTGTGGCCGCAATTACTGCAATGGCGCTTATAACATAACTTATATTAAAGCTTGTATGCTCAGAAATTGAAAGTAAAAGCATATAAAAGATTATGTTTGTAATACCAATTAAGCCATATTGTACTGCGTGAATTTTCTTTTTTGTTAAAAGCTCGCATAAAAAGAGCGCAAAAAATGGTATAAAAATAAAAAGCATTGCATATTTTATGCTTCGCTCAGTTTTTGCGTAATTATCATTTAGAAGTAAAAATGAAGCTGTAATAGTTTCATCACCCAGTTCATAGTAAAACATATCATTTAGTTCTTCCATAAAACGAACACCATACAAGGGTGTATTAAAACCTGCAATTTCCCATGAAGCAGAAAATCCATTATCAGTAAACTCTCTAGCACTTGGAAGCCAAGAGCCTGTAAAGCCAACATCAGCCCAGTTTGAAGTGAGATTTACGATATTATTACCAGCCATTGGAAGAATTTTTACCGTATTTCCACCTTGAATACTCATATCAATAGTACTAAAAAAACCACCTTCAATTATTTCTCTATCAATCTTATAAACAAAACTATTATCTAAAATACTGACATTTGAAAACTCAGCAGTTTCATAATAGTCAAGTGTTCTACCTGTTTCTGTAACATTTGAATGCCCTATTTCAAGTGTTTCACCATCCACCGTAACTGTTGGAATACTTTTAATATTTTTTCTGTCTCCAGTACCAAGGATAAGAACCGCTTTATCCCAAGATATTGTGTCTGGGTGAGCTTCATATGTTACTTCAAAGGCATCAAAGTTTGCAACAACACTCATATTAGAAGAATATACTGGTGTCTTAAAAATTCCCCTACTAAGCATTTCAGTATCCATATGTGCATTAACGGTAAAATCATTTGGCATTAAAATAATATGGTCATCAACTCGCACTAACTCTTGCGATGTAGTGTTTCCACTTACTTTATTTACTGTTTCAAAGTAATAATACGGAATAGCAATCATTACCCCATTAAAAGAAAACTCTCCACCTATTGGTTGAATAATTGAATCCCTTGCTTCTTGTTGATAACTTTGTCGGTCATAAATAACGCCTCTAACCAATACCATAGGTATTAATAGTAGGAGTCCTATAAAAAATACGAGTAATATTTTAAATCCGAGGGTGTTTGTAAAAGGTTGTTTGATTTCTGTGTTTTGCATAGTTGATAATAGCATATAATAGAGAATCTTTCAATACTGCAAACTATTACAACAAAGAGCATCCGCAGATTAATATGATTACGCAGATTATTACTCTCAAATCCCTCTAACTTTATTTTTAAACTTATAAAACTATTAAACTCTCAAGATTTTTTATATGTTTATTAATTTCTTTATATTTGTAAGCATATAGTATAGTTTATCAATTAAAATCTGTGCCATCTGCGTAATCTGCGGATTTAAACCTTCTCTTATTTTCCCTTGTTTTTTTTAATAAATTTCACTATACTAATGTTATGGCAGAATCAGATAAACTCATTATAAAAGGTGCAAGAGAGCACAACTTAAAAAACATAGATGTAGAGCTACCACGCAATAAACTGGTAGTTATTTCAGGGCTTTCAGGATCTGGAAAAAGCTCGCTTGCCTTTGATACCATTTTTGCAGAAGGACAGCGCCGTTACGTTGAAAGCTTATCAGCCTATGCAAGACAATTTTTAGGCCGCATGGATAAACCTGATATTGACTATATAGAAGGATTATCACCTGCAATTTCAATAGAACAAAAAACAACACATAGAAATCCTCGCTCAACTGTTGGAACGGTAACAGAAATATACGATTACTATCGTCTTTTATTCGCACGTATTGGAAAGCCCCACTGTCCTAACTGTGGACGCCAAATACAAGAGCAATCAATTGACCAAATTATAGACTCAATTTTAACCTGGGACGAAGGTAGTAGAATTCAAGTTTTGGCTCCCGTAATTTGGGGTAAAAAAGGTGAACATCAAAAAATAATTGATGACGCTAAAGCTGCGGGCTTTGTTCGTGCACGTATCGATGGTCTTATGGTAGACTTAGAAGAAAGCATTCACCTTGATAAACAAAAAAAACATAACATAGAACTTGTTATAGACCGCTTAATTTTAAAAGATGACATTAGACGGCGTTTGGCAGACTCACTTGAAACCGCCCTTAATTCTGCTAATGGTATAATCACGGTTATAAAGCAAAATCCTGAAACAAAAGAAGAAAGTGAGCATTTCTTTTCTCAAAAAAATGCCTGCCCCGATTGTGGTATATCTTTTCCTGAACTTCAACCACGCCTTTTTTCTTTTAATAATCCATTTGGGGCTTGCCCCGATTGTACAGGACTTGGCGAAAAAATGGAGTTTGACTTTGACCTCATTTGCCCCGATAAAAGCTTATCGTTTAACCAAGGAGCTTTTAATTGGTATAATCCCGATTCTGCTTGGAATAGGGCTCGCTTTGAAAGTTTAGCAGAACATTTGGATATTTCACTCGACACGCCGATTGATGAGCTTACAAAAAAAGAGCTTGATGCCATAATGAATGGCACAAAGCAAAACATTCAGTTTGTGTATGAAAAACAAGACGGCTCAGGTTATTCATCGTATGATCAACGTTGGATAGGTATTTTTGCCGATTTAAAAAGACGCTATAGAGAAACCTATTCTGATGCACAGCGGGCAAGCTTAGAAAAGCTTATGTCTAAACACGATTGTGAAACTTGTAACGGTATGAGACTAAAACCTGAAGCCCTTGCAGTACGTGTTGCTGAAAAAAATATTTATGACCTTTGTATTATGTCTGTTGGAGAGTCTGTTAAGTTTTTTGATGAAATAAGTTTTACAGAAACTGAGCAAAAAATTGCAGAACAAATATTAAAAGAAATTAAAAATAGACTTAGATTTTTATTTAATGTAGGGCTTGATTACCTTACACTCGAACGACAAGCTGCAACCCTTTCAGGAGGTGAAGCACAACGTATTAGGCTTGCAACACAAATTGGTTCCAGTTTAGTTGGTGTTCTCTACATTTTGGATGAGCCGTCAATTGGACTTCACCAAAGAGATAATCAAAAACTTATCGATACCCTCACCTATTTACGAGACCTTGGGAACACTTTAATTGTTGTTGAACACGATGAGCAAACGCTTCGCACTGCAGACTGGATAATAGACCTAGGTCCAGGAGCGGGTGTACACGGTGGCTATATTACCGCCCAAGGAACGCCCGATGAAGTTGCAAAGGTAAAAGAAAGTTTAACCGGCCAATACCTTGCAGGTACATTAAAAATGGACATACCTGAAAAAAGAAGAGAAGGAAACGGACACTCAATTTCTATTTCTGGTGTAACAGAACATAACTTAAAAGACGTGAGCGTAGACTTCCCTCTTGGAAAATTCACTTGCGTTACTGGTGTTTCAGGTTCAGGAAAATCGACACTTATTAGCGATTGTTTATATCCTTCACTTTCAAATAAACTTATGCGAACCAGTCACCAAGTGGGTGCATTTAAGAAAATTGAAGGCTTTGAACACATAGATAAAATTATTA
>CAYJJW010000055.1:0-12406 GCA_964370555.1 uncultured Treponemataceae bacterium
TGGAAAAATTAACAAACGAAAAAAATGCAAAATACGCAGTTCTCTTTATTGATTTAAATGGATTAAAACTGGTAAACGATACGTATGGACATGAAGAGGGGGATGCATATATTTGCAATGTTGCAAAGTCAATTCAAGAAGCCATACGAGAAGAAGATTTACCTGCTCGTGTTGGAGGTGATGAATTTCTAATAATAATGGTTGATATTGAGTGTGGAGATGTTGAATCCATCGTTGCAAGAATTAATGAAAATGTTTCTCGGCAAAATGAAAAAGTAGATTATAGTTTTGCAGTTAGTATTGGTTCTGTTTGCGTAAACAATACTACTAATAAAAAAGACTTTGAAACCATTTTACTTCAAGCAGATGAAGCCATGCGGCAAAAAAAGAGAGATTTTTATAATATGGTAGGTAATAAATGATTTATATTTGTGCTCTTTTCTTTACAGTTTACAATATTATGCTATTTTTCTATTCAAAGAGCTTGTATGGAAAAGAAATAAATATTTTACCCTATGCAATAGTTCTCACACCAATTAATTTTAGTTTAATATATGCATCAATTTATATAACAGAGTTCCACTATGACTATATTTTCATGGTAGCTTTTTTAGTGTTGTATTCATTAGAATTTAAGCTTCTTTTTAATCAATCTTATATAAAAACTCTTTTTGGAACAATTTCATACGCACTCAACTTTTTCGCGATGAGAACAATTTTTCTCGCAATAATATCGTTAGTAAAACAAGAGCCAATTTCGGTAGCGATACTTGACGTAGATACGAGGTTATTAGCAACAGCAATAACGTTATTTATGAGACCCTTTACACTCAGAAAAGCAATGAAAACTGTAAGTAAAGATCAAATATTTATGATTTTTAGCAATAAAAACAATTTAACATTTTCACTAGGGATTTTAACTATTACCTATATATACCAGATTCTCACTTCAACCCTCATCGATGTACAAACAGACTCATCAAACACAACAATATTTTTATTAGGTGTTGGTATATTTTGCTTAGGGATTTACATTGCAACAATGGCACATGCATACGAGTTTTCTAAATTACATTTACACCAAAAAAACTTTAATAGATTAAAAACAAAAATAAAAAAAGAAGAATTACAACTTAAGCAGTTAAAAACATCAGCTTCGTTAGATTCATTTACAGAAACATATACCAGAAAAATGGGAGAAGAGAAGTTAAACGAATATGTACGTGCAAGGCAAAATTTTTATGCAGTCTATATTGATATGGATGGATTAAAAATTGCCAATGATATGCATGGCCATGAAGAAGGTGACTTTTACATTAGAACAGTTGCAAATATACTTACATCAGTTTTTTCAAGTGAATTTGTTGCTCGAATGGGTGGGGATGAATTTTTAGTATTAGGAACACTAGATAATGAATATGAAATTGCAAAAAAAGTTTTAATTAGTTATGAAGATGTAAAAAATATTTCAACTAAATATAAAAAGCCCTATGAAACATCTATAAGCTATGGAGTAGTAGAAGTTAATAAAAAAAATACTCTTACTACACATGACATTCTACGTATAGCAGACAAAAAGATGTATGATTTTAAACGGGAGCATAAAAAAGCTCGTGCATAGAGAACCCAATTGG
Source organism: uncultured Treponemataceae bacterium (assembly GCA_964370555.1). GTDB lineage: Bacteria > Spirochaetota > Spirochaetia > Treponematales > Treponemataceae > CAYJFX01. The sequence continues at coordinate 1,635 of CAYJJW010000055.1, forward strand.
TACAATGATGAATAAAGATTTACAACAAGAAAATGAAAATTTAACACTAGAACTTGCTCGTTACAAAGAATTATTGAAAAAAGAAGAAATAGATGAAATAACAGGACTTTACTCAAAAAATATATTTTTTGCAAAAGCTAAGCAAATGCTTGTAGAAAATCCTGATAAAAAATTTGTATTCATAAAAGCAAACATTGATAAATTTCAATTAGTAAATTCATTTTATGGATTTGAAGAGGGTGACAGACTATTACAATACTTTTCCCATAGATTAAAAATATTTTCAGTTATACTTCCAAAGTCTGTGATAGGTCATTTAGGAGCAGATAGTTTTGTTATATGTTGCTCTGACCTTCCAAACAATGGTATACAACCCCTTTTAGAAAAAAATATTCACTCAATTATGGAAGGCTTTAGAGAAGACTTTAAACTTAGTGTATCTGTTGGTATTTACCATGTAGAAGATAATCTAATGGATTTATCGCTTGTCCATTCTAGAGCAATAGTAGCATTAAAGAAAAGTAAAGAACATTATGGAGAATTCTATACTGTTTACAATGAAAGCATGAATGAAGATTCTTTTCAAAAGCATTTTGTTATCAATGAATTACAAACAGCATTCAATGAGCAACAATTTGATGTGTACCTACAGCCTAAATGTAATTTATCCACCGGAAAAGTTGTAGGGGCAGAAGCTTTAGTGCGATGGATACATCCCGAAAAAGGAATTATCTCACCTGATAACTTTATTCCCATTTTAGAATCTAATGGCTTTATTTCAAAGCTTGATGAATATGTTTGGAATAGAGCATGCCAATATATTCGCACTTGGATTGATGCTGGACTACCCGCAATTCCTATTTCGGTTAATGTTTCTCGCGTTGACCTTCATAACCCTGAGCTAATTAATATTTTACTCGAAATGGTTGATAAAAATGGTATTGAAATTAAACAATTACATCTTGAAATTACTGAAAGTGCATACTCTGAAAATCCATACCAAATTATTGATACAGTAAATAAACTTCATGAGTTAGGCTTTTACATTGAACTTGATGATTTTGGCACCGGTTATTCTTCATTAAATGTTCTTAATGCAATGAAATTAGACACTTTAAAGCTGGACATGAGTTTTATTAAAGCACAAACAGAAAACGTTCAATCGTCTGGTGATATTATTAACTTTATTGTTAGACTTGCAAAGCAATTACAATTAGCTGTAGTTGCAGAAGGAATTGAAACCAGTGAGCAATTAGCATTTTTGCGAGGCATTGGCTGTGAAATGGGACAAGGTTTTTATTATTCAAGGGCTCTTCCAAAAGAAAGCTTTGATGAATATATGAGAAATCATACCTATGAAGAACAAACAATCGAACCTCTCGACCATAAACTTCTTTTAGATATTGATGACATTTGGTTTCCAAACTCAAAGTTTAATTTTCTTTTTAATCACTTCGTTGGAGCATTAGCCTTATCCGAGATAAAGGGTGATACAGGTTCATTACTTCGCACAAATGATGAATACATAAAACTTATAGGGTATAAGGGAGATAGATCTATTTTTGATAAAGATTTTTCACACTTTGTACACCCCGATTCATATAAAGAACTTGGCAGGGCAGTAAAACGTTTAAATTCTGTTGGTAATTCTGTACAGTATATTATTAGAGGTAAGGATTTTTCAAAGAAAAATAGTTATATCTGGTTAAAAATGCATTCAAAAGTTGTTGCTATCGAAAAAGACACTAAAATTATACTTTCCAGTTTAGAAAATGTAGATAAAGAAATTAAGGCAACAGAAAAGCTTAAAAAAGCTGCAGAAATGCGCAAAGAGCTCGAATTACAACTGTCTGCATACAAAGATGTTGGCGGAGATGGTGTTTTCATAGGAAAAATTGAAAATGGCATTAAACTTGAATATGCAAATGAACAGTTTTACAAAATGCATGAACTTACAAAGTCATATGCAATAAAACATAAAGATACCATTATTATGGATATATTACACAATGATGAAAAAGAAAAAATTAATAACCTCTTATTAGAAGTTGTAGAAAATAAGATAGGAAGTTTTAACTTTAATTTAACTACTGTTTCAAAAACTAAAAAAAGTATCAATTTATATGCACGTGGGCATATTTCATACAAGCAAGAATGTCCTCGCCTCGAAGTTGTTGTGCAAAATATGGATAGCAAAGGATCATAAACATCCAAAATAATTCATAAAGCACTTGTATTGCAAAAATACTCATTTTAAGTTACACTGATAAGCATGAAATATCGCATTGAAAAAGATTCTATGGGAGAAGTACAGGTTCCCAAACATGCTTATTGGGCAGCACAAACCGAAAGAAGTCGAAACAATTTTAAGATTGGCGTAGGTTTAGAAACAATGCCAACGGAAATTATACAAGCTTTTGCTATATTAAAAAAAGGCTGTGCAATTGCAAATAATCAGCTTAATGCCACAAAAATGACTGACGAAAAACTCAATGCTCTTATAATAGCTTGTGACGAAATACTTGAAGGAAAACTTGATGAGCACTTTCCTTTAGTTGTATGGCAAACAGGAAGTGGCACACAATCAAACATGAACCTCAATGAAGTTATTGCAAATAGAGCCAATGAACTCCTAAAATCAAGTGGCTCTACTACGCTTTTACACCCAAATGATGATGTAAACATGAGTCAATCCTCTAATGATACATTTCCCAGTAGCATGCATATAAGTGCAGTTATCATATTGCAAGATACTGTTATTCCATCCGTTGAAAAACTTATAGCAACTTTTAAACGGCTTGAAAAAGAACATGAAGATGCAGTAAAAATTGCAAGAACACACTTGCAGGATGCTGTTCCTATAACATTTTCGCAAGAGATATCTGGCTGGACATCTTCACTTGAAAGAAGTTTAGAATTAATAAAGCTTTCAATTCCACCTCTTTGTGAATTATCACTGGGAGCAACAGCAGTTGGGACAGGCCTTAATACACCAAAAGATTTTGATACTGTAGTTGCAACAGAAATTGCAACCCTTACAGATAAATCTTTTGTTACTGCAAAAAATAAATTTCACTCGCTTACCAGTAAAGATGAAATGGTTTTTGCACACGGAGCATTAAAAGCCCTCGCCTGCGATTTAATGAAAATTGCAAATGATGTACGCTGGCTTGCATCAGGCCCCAGATGCGGGTTAGGAGAGATTACAATTCCAGAAAATGAACCTGGATCTTCAATAATGCCTGGAAAGGTAAACCCTACACAAAGTGAAGCTTTAACAATGGTTTGTGTGCAAGTTATGGGAAATGATAGCGCTATAACAATAGGAGCTAGTCAAGGAAATTTTGAACTTAACGTTTTTATGCCTCTTATTGCGTATAATTTTTTACAATCTGCACGTCTTTTAAGTGATGCTATTATTTCGTTTAATGATAATTGCGCAATTGGTATTAAAGCTAATAGAGAAAAAATGAAAGAAAACTTAGATAATAGCTTGATGACAGTAACTGGATTAAACCCTCACATTGGGTATGAAAATGCAGCACTTACTGCAAAAAAAGCATTTAATGAAAATATTAGCTTAAAAGAAGCATGTGTTAGCTTGGGCTTTTTAAGTGCTGAAAAATTTGATGAAGTGTTTAAACCGGAAGAAATGACGGGGTAATTACGAATTAGGAATTAGGAATTATGATTGAAGTTATAAAATTAATTGGTATTGGAATTGTGTTGGGTGTATCAAATGTTATTCCCGGAGTATCGGGTGGTACTATGGCGGTAGTTTTTGGTATATATGATAAACTTATAAGTGTAATCACCATAAATGTAAAAAAGATTTTTTCAATGTGGAAGTTTTGGCTTCCTTTAGCAATTGGAGTTGGTATTGGAATCATTGGATTTAGCGCATTACTGGTTACTCTTTTTGAAACCTATCCTGTGCCAACAAATTGGTTTTTTATAGGTCTTATTGCAGGGAGCCTTCCATTAATTATTGGTAAAATTAAGTCTTCATGTGGTAACTATGTACAAAGCCCTCCTCTTTCGGTTGTAGCATCTATGTTAATAGCACTTGCAATAATGATAGTTATGGACACACTAAGCGGCGAAAGTTATTCAAACACTATATTAACAGAATTAACACCTCAATCATTTATATTTTTATTACTTAGCGGTGCTGTTGCTGCAATTGCAATGATTATTCCAGGCATTTCAGGATCTTTTCTAATGCTTGTAATTGGATCATACACAACAATAATAACAGCAGTTTCGCACCTTAATATTCCTCTGTTACTGCCTGTTGCGATTGGGGTTCCGTTAGGTCTTTTAGGCGGTGCGAAACTTGTGCGCGTACTACTTGAAAAAGTTCCTGCACAAACGTATGGTGCAATACTTGGCCTTGTTGCAGGTTCTATTGTTGTAATATATCCAGGTTTTACACTAAGTATAGAACTATTAATTTCGCTTGCAACACTTGCAGTAGGCTTTTCACTAGCATACTTTAGCAGCAGGAAGTAATTACTGGGTACTAGTTACGAATTACTAATGAAAGAAAAAATTAGTAACTAGTAATTCATAATTTGTAACTATAAAGTGAAATGTAGTTCGCTTACCAATATTCCAGGTAGTAAACAAGAGCCAACTTCACGCCTATCATACGTGGAAGTTTCTGAAAACAAGTGCTGTTCTTTTGTAATAGCTTCTAATTTGTCTCCTAAAAGATTATACAAAGAATCATCCCATCGCATGTCTTTTATTGGCGCAATGATTTTACCACCTTCAACCCACATACATGAAAAACGTGTCATCCCGGTAATTCGAGCATTTTGCACATCGCTCCAGTTTAAATAATGAAAATTGGATACATAGATTCCAGTACCCAAGGCTTGCAAAATATCTTTTTCTTCGAGTGTTCCTGCATTAATACAAAGTGATTTTACTCCTTCATTTTCATCACCGCCATTAGATTCTAAAGCAAACTCTTTTGCAGTTCTGGAACTTATTATAGTATTTGTAAGTTTTCCGCTTTCAATAAGTACCAATTTTTCAGGAGCAACTTCGCCCATATCATTAAAGCGAGGTTCCCCACCAAGTGTAAAGTCTTGGCTTATTGTAATCTTATCGGAAAAGCTTTCTCTATTTTCTCTAAGGGCAATAAAAGCACTTTCGCCCTGTCTCATATCTCGTTCTCCAAGTCCATTCCAAGAAAAGAAATCTACAAACTCTTTTAAGGCATCAGCGCTTATAAAAGCCCTGTACTTTCCACTTGTAAGAGCTTTTTGTTCATTGTTTAATGCAAGCAATGACTCTCTTGCAAAAGAAATTTTCGTTTCATATTCTTTTGTATTCCAATTTCGACCGGAATAACAAGACTTTACAGCCCTTCCATTTTCTAGCCAAACAGAAAAATCGAGCACAAAATTCTTTGTTTCAAACCAATGCTTTGCACCGCTTGAATTTGCACTTCCTCTATAAACAGTTCCTTGAGAAAAAAGCCCTGTAAAGTCTAGGTCTTGAACAGGTGTTAAAATGGTATCAACAATATCATTGTGCGGTAAAAGAAAGCCATCAAAAAAAGATTCAGATACTTCATGTGCAGTTGCTATAACTTGATAAGGATCTTCAGGAAGCTCTGCACACTGCTCCCTTGCTTCAGAAATTGCCATTATACATAGATTTTTATCTTTTTCCTCATCCAAAGAAAGTGTAAAAGATGTAGCAAACGTTCTTTTATTTTTCCAAAATGTAAAGGAAAGTTCTGCTTGTTCTACGACACCTATTTGTCTAACTTTTGCATTATTAAAACGCATAAAATTACTTTCCTCTGCAGAAAAAGTAGTAGCAATATTTTCACCCTCCTTGAGTAGAGAAAAAACAAAAGCTGTCAAAGAATTAAATATTGTTTTAAATTGTACTCTCATCTGCCCCCTCCAAATACTTCTACATTTTCAAAGACACAAACGGGACTTGCATGTCCCACAAAAATTACTTGATTAGGCTCACCTTTTCCGCAGTTTGGGGTTCCAAAAGCTTTAAAGGTAGATTCATCACCAACCATTGATAAATTGTTCCAAAAACTTGAAGATATTCCACGATAATTGGGATCTCGAACAGTCTTTGTAATTTTTCCATTTTCAATTAATTGCCCATACTCGCAGCCAAATTGAAACTTATTTCGATAATCATCAATTGACCATGATCGGTTAGTGTGCATAAGTATTCCCTTTTCAGTATTTTTAATAATATCATCAAAGGTAGATTTTCCCGGTTCTATATTAAGGTTTGCCATTCTATCTATTGGAGCTCTATTCCATGAAGTTGAACGCTGACAGGCTACTCCCTTTACTCCACTTCTTTTTTCACTTTCTAAACTGCCTAGTCCTTTGAGTAGCTTTCCATCTTTGATAAGAAATTCTTTTTTTGCAAGATTTCCTATTTCGTCAACACCGTAACTTGCAAGTTCTCCTTCAATCGTGGGGTCAAAGGTTACGTTTAAGAGTTCTGAGCCATATTGAAAATTTCCAAAGTCGGATAGTTTTACAAAGCTACTTCCTGCATAGTTTCTTTCGTCACCTAAGATTCTATCAATTTCTAAAGGGTGACCTATACTTTCATGAATTTGTAGCATAAGTTGATCAGGCATTAATACTAAGGTGCGAATATCGTTTGGGCAAGATTCTGCAGATAAAAGTTCAATTGCTTCATTTCCAACTTTTGTAGCCTCTTTACGTAAACCATCTTTAGTAATAAGCTCAAATCCACCTTGTTGTGTTAAGCCTCTTGGTCCGTTGGCGCTTCTTATTTGTACAATTTCATCTTTTTGAGCTACTGCTTGTAAACTGTGGCCTATATAATTGAGTGTTTGTTCAATGCGAGATCCGTTACTTGAAACAATTTCAAAGTCATATGTTCCTTGTTCAATCATTGCATGAGTTTGAATAATTTGATCGTCTACTTTTAGAGAGGCGCATGAATCCATTAAAATATCAAAAATAACACTAGATGATTGTACCTTTTTTTCAGTTCTTTTTGTTTCGTATGTTGTTTTCGTTGCAGGACGAACATCTTGTGAAAAAGGATGTACATTTTTATCTGTACCAAGCTTTGCAAATTTATCTGTACCAAGCTTTGCAAAGTTGAGTGCCGATTCAGTTGCCCCCCGTATGCTACCAATCGACATATCGCATGTTCCGGCGTAGCCAAAACTTCCTTGATATAAAACTTCAACCATTATTCCATCATCGTAATTCGAAAAGGCTTGTTCAAATTGTGCATTTCGAGCAATGTAAAAATTAGCTTTAGATGAGCGACGTCGTAATCCCACCCAGTCGGCTTCTTTAGCTGCATCCATTGCAGCGTTTAAAAGACTTTGTATATCTATACTCATACATGAATTATACTATTTTATAGATTATCTTTCTAGTAGGCAAAAAAATACCCACAAAGCATGCGCCCTGTGGGTAGTAACATTAATTATAAAACTTACACTTGTACTTCTACAACTTGTGTTTTCTTTTCTTCGTCCGAAGGTTTCCAATTGCGTCTTGCAAATGAAATAAAGGAACTTGCAATAAAGATTGTAGAATATACACCTGAAAGCATACCAACAATAAGTGCTAATGCAAACTCTTTCATTGAGCCTTCTGTAAAGAAATACAATGCAAAAACGGCTAATAATGTTGTTACCGTTGTAATGATTGTTCTTCCTAAGATTTCTGTTTGAGAAATATCAAGAACGTCTTTAAACTTCTTTATTTTTAATACCGTTACATTTTCACGAACTCTGTCTAAAACAACAACAGTATCATTTATTGAATATCCAATAATAGTCATAATAGCTGCAATCATTGTAGCATTTAACTCTAGGCCAAACCATACAATAAAAGTTACCATAATTAAAGCATCGTGAATAATAGCAAAAACAGCACCAAGAGCAAAATCCCATTTAAATCGAATTGTTGCATAAATCCAAATTAAGGCCAATGTGCCTAAAACTAAAAGAATTGTTTGTCCAACAAGAGAAGAAGAAAATTGTGCACCAATAAAATCAGTTTTAAGAACAGCAACATTCTCTTCCCCAAACTCATTTGAAAGAGCTGCTCTAATTGAATCTTGAGTATTTTTACTTACTTCAGGATCGGTTCCATTGTCCTCTACACGAATTTGAAAACCATTTTCATTTTCTAATCCTACAGATTTAACTGCAACTGTAGATATTGATGCAACACTTGTTCTAACACGTTCAATGTCTATAGTTTCTGCACTCTCTAAGGTATGTAACCTAAATGGCACTTGTGAAAGCACATTAGAATCTGATGAGTCTGCAAACATTGCTAAAGGAGATGTTATAGCGGCAAGAGTTGCGCTTGCGGTAACTCCATCAATTTCATTAAGCTGAGCTACAACTTCACCAACGGTAGGATATTCTGCATATAAAATTGTTATTGTTTCATTTGCAGCACCTGTTCCACTTATTATTACCGAAAGAGAAACATTATTAGCTTCTACAGCAAGACTTGCAGGTCCTGTATAAGTCATTTCAATAGCAGTAGGAGCTATTTTTACTTCTTGAATAAGTCCTGCTTGAAAATCAAGACCTAGATTAAACCCTCTAGTAAAAACTCCAAAAATTCCAAAAGCTATAATTACAAGGCTTAGAATTACAAACGGTACAAAGCACTTACTAAAATGTATTACTTTTTTACTCATTTTGAAAGCCTCCATCCAATATTAATTTTTTCTCTTTTTAAGGCTTGAGTTCCAAAGTCAAAAATAAGACGTGAAACAAAAAGGGCTGTGAATACTGATGACACAACACCAATTGCAAGGCTTACTGCAAATCCTTGAATAGAACCTGTACCTAATTGTGATAAGAAAATTGCTGCGATAAATGTTGTAACGTTTGCGTCCATAATTGCCCAAAAAGCATGTTGGAAACCGGAAACAACGGCAGCTGCTCTACTTTTTCCTAATTTTAATTCATCACGAATTCTTTCAAAAACAACAACGTTAGCATCAACAGCCATACCAATTGTTAGAATCATACCTGCAACACTTGAAAGCGTAATAGTAAGACCAAAAGCAGACAAAATACTAAACATCATAAACAAGTTAAGTACTTGTGCAATAACAGCATTGATACCTGCTCCGGTATACCATAAAAGCATAAAAATCATAACAAGTAAAAGACCAAATAAAACGGCACTTAATCCTTGTTCAATTGCAAGTTCTCCTAATGAAGCCCCAATTACTTGTTCGCTTTCAATAATAATAGGCACATTTAACCATGCTGTTTGTAATACTTTTTGAAGATTTTGTGCTTCTGTTAAACTAAATCCTGAAATAGCAACATTACCACCAGGAATTGCTTCGTTAATTACAGCAGCAGACTTTACTTTATCTTCTGATACGATAGCTAATGTTCTACCTCTGTTTTGTGCGGTTGCTTCAGCAAAAATTGCTGCACCCTCTGCATCTAATGTTAGATGTACTTCAGGTTGTCCAAGTCGGCTTGAACCAACGTTTGCAGATGCAAGGTGTTTACCATCTAATATTACATTTTTTTCTAAAACAAGGTAGCTTACTCTTTCATCAAGTCCATATTCATCTTTTACATACAAACCTAAAACTTCAGTATTGGAAGGAATAATTGAAGGATTAAGTAATTCACCGTTTGCGGTAAACGTTCCGGTTGGGTTTTGTGCATAGTATGTATTAAAAGCGTCTGTAGCTTCTGTATCTACAAGACGGAAGTTTAAGATACCTTTTCCAAGAATAATTGAATTAATGGTATCGGCTTCGGCAGCTCCTGGAATTTCAATATAAATTCTGTCTTCACCTTGCCGTCTGATAGTAGGATTTGTTAAACCAAACTGATCTATTCTACCAGTAAGTGTTTCCATTACTTGGTTCATTGCATCTTCTTTAAAAAGTGCTTCGTTATCAGTTGTAACAGAATCACCGAGTGTTTCAATTGCAGCATCAAGGTCAGCTCTAGCAATAATACTCATACCACCTGAAAGATCAAGTCCAAGTTTAACGGCACTGTTGTAAGTGGCCTTTGCATCAAGTATTTCATTTCTATATCTATTTTCAATTACAGCTTTAACTTGATTTTCACCTGAAAATGCTAATAAAGCTTCTCTAACTGTCATAGGAGATGAATAGCTTTTATTTTGAGCTTTGTATAAATCTTTTGCTTCTTTTTCAAGGTATGCAAAATCATCAGATAAAACGGCATCTGGATTATCTCTTTGTATATCCATGAGCATAGCAAGATCACTTGTTGCCATGGCATTTGAATAGTCTTTAATTTTCTCGAGTGAACTAAGAGCTAGTGTTTGTAATTCTTTCGGGGTACCGGTATACCAGGTAATTGATGGCATTAAAAAAACAAAACACAAAGCTATTACAACAACGAGAAGAAGAAATCTGCTTCTTTTGTTCATTTGTGTAACTCCAAAAATGCAGGCTGCCATATATTTGACAGCCTGTCATTATGTATAAATTATTTTTCTGCTTCTTCAGAAGTTTTTTCAGCTGCTTCAGTTACTTCAACTTTTTCAGTCTTTTTTTCTTCTTTTTTTGCTGAAGACGTTTTTGCTGGTGCATTTTCATTTATTACAGATGCAATAGCAGAGCGGCTAAATTCAATTTTTGCATTGTCGTCGATTTTTACAATTACACTTTGTTCTTTTGTTGAGCTAACAACACCATGAATACCACCAATTGTAACAACCTTATCGCCTTTTTTTAATGCTTCAATCATTTTTTTTGTT
>CAYJJW010000056.1:0-12272 GCA_964370555.1 uncultured Treponemataceae bacterium
ATAAAAATATATCTAAAAATAAAAAATAAGTCAAGCAAGGCTGTGAGAAAATCACCGTTTTCTATAAACCTAGAACTTCAAACCAAATGATGCAGAAGGAACAAGCATTTGAATATATGTATCATTTAAAAACACAGTATAGTAATAATCACAAATAAGTTTTAAGAATATTTTTTTTGTTATAAAATACTGCATTGAAGCGCCACCCACGGCTGACACACCAATAGCGTTCAAAGGCGCTGATGGAGCTCTTGAGTTATTTTCTACAGTCATATTGTATAAAAGAGAAATGCCTCCTCCTGTACTAACGTTAAAAAAAAGCGTATCATCAATGAGGGGACGGTTATATAGTAGTCTCATTGAAAAAGGCAAAAATTGCCCGTTAATATAAGAGCCAAAAGTCTCTTGGCTTAGCTGACTAGCCAAAACTGAAAAAGAAAAGCCAATATCTCCAAAATCATATTTAAAAGGAATATACCCCATGTTTAAATGAAATCCAAGAGGTAAGAATTTTGTAGGTAACAGAGACTCTATCTCTCCTCCTTCAAGAAAAATTACTGGCGAATACCCACCCTCAAGATAAAAATCGGCAGTTCGAGAAGCATACACAGTAATTATTTGACTAGTATCAATCAATCCTCCCGGATTGCTTACAACAAGGCTATACATACCGGTTTCAAATCTATGTTCATCAAAATCAAGTAAAACAGAATCTCCATCTTCCCCTAAAAACGCTCCAAAAAGTTCTGTGCCGTTTGTATGACGCAAAGTAAAGACAGTATTATATACAGTGTTTTCTGCAACAACAACTAACATCCCATCCTTAACTTCATTTAAATCAATACTATTTGGAAAAACTGATTTTACACTTGGTTGTATAGCTCTATATACAATAAAATCAAACCATTCGCTTGCAGGCTCTGGACGATGAAGAATATTATATACTATTATTTGGTAGCGATATGTTCCAACAGGAAGATGTAGCTCTAAAGTATTGTCTTTTGTAGAATGCTTTGCATAATTAACCCACTCGCCATTTACGTCTTGAGATTCAAGTATAACTTCATAGAGTGTTGCATATTCGATTGCATTCCATGTTAAAATTTGATGAACATTATTATCTACGAGAGTATTCGTTTGTGCAAATAAAAGAGATGAGAAAAAAACACATACCAATACAAAAAAACTATGTTTTATTTTACAAACCATATAAATCTCCAGTAGTCGTATCATGTGGAGCATCTATATATGGTAAGTCAACCTCAAAGGTAAAAACTGAAACAGTACCGTATTGTGTTATACCCTTAGGAAGAGACCGTCTTGCTTCAACAGTCCAAGTAAAAACACCTCTGTCTAAACGTTCTATAGCATCAAAACGCACTTTTGTTTCATTCTCAAGATTCTTTTCAAACAATATATTATTATTTGCATCACGTAATGTAAAAATATATAAATCTGCTTGAGAAACAGGTTGCCATTCAAAATCTATAAATTGACTAGATGAAAAATACTCAACATCATACGTATTTCTTGTTAACAAACTTTGAACAGACGGAAGATTTTCTATTGTTGCTACGATAATTCTATATGGCGATACTGCCGTAACATCAAAGCCACTTTCAGTTTGACCAACAAGAGTCCAGTACCAAGTACCTTCGGTTAAAGGGGGCAGTTTAACTACACTGGAAGGATTTTCAACCGTTAATGCTATTTGAGATTCTAAAGGACGCTCTCCATTTTTTCTTGAAGAAGCACTTAAGCCCCTATCATGGCGAGATAGAATTAATTGAGATTGTACAATTTTTTCTGTAGTTGACCATCTAATACTTGGACTCTGAACTAAAGCAGTAACTCCATCTATTTTTTGCGTATCAGAGGGAGAAATTAAGCGCACAGGTACAATACTTCTCGTATTAAAGGAAGAACTTACGGAAGGACCTACTTGCATCACCCCTGAAATTGTGTCTAAAATTACCGGTCTTATAGTAAACTGAAAAGCACCCCTAGAAAATGATTCCATATTCAAAGACAATGAAGGTTTTTCTATATTCATGTTTTCATATACAGGTATTTCAAGATTACTTTCTGTAAAAATTCTAAGTTCGTAATACTGCGCATTATCAACATCTTTCCATGAAAAATGAACTCTGCCTGGTGCATCAGCAATAAAAGTTTCGTTAAAAGATGGGCTATAGAGTGTTACACTTTCTAATGAGTGTTCAATAAAAAGACTTTTAGCTTCAGATGCATACTCTAAACCTAAATCGTCATCTTTTGCAACTATTCTCCAATACCACTTACCAACAGGCAAAGCTATTGTATCGATAACACTGGATGAAGTTATAGCTTCTTTAAAAAGGGATTCAAAACTAGCATCTGTCGATACTTGAAAATAAATATCATATGGAACATTACTTTCCCAGGAGAAAACTTCATTTTTAATTTCTTTATCAGAAAAAATTGAATTATTAAGAGGAGAAAGCGTATTGTGAGTAAAACTACCATTAAGGGCAATAAAACTTCTTATTTCACCGACCGTGGAAAAATTTCCTTGTTTATCAGTCTTTGTAATAGTCCAATACCAATTTCCATCAGTTATCTTTGAGTGATTGGGCTGCAACATATAATAATTATCTTTAATATCGCTCATTAATGCAGGAGCTTTCATATCACTGTTTTTACTAAACTTTATTGTATAATAATCGGCTTCATTACTATACTCCCAAGAAAAATACTGTGTGGTAGTTGTATCAATAAATGTTTTATCTAATGGAGATACAAGTTTTACAGGGGTCTGTTCTTTTGTACGTATAATCTCAAATGAAGCTACATCAGAAACCATATTGTTTAAAGTAGTATCAAATACTACTCCCTCAGAATATGAAGGTTTTACTGTCCAGTACCAAACACCCTCAGCAAGCGAATCAATAATACTTGAAGGCTGTGTAGTATTTTGAGAAATATATGGCTTATCCATATTAGCATTGTCTGCAATTTCAAGAAGCCAATCTGTTACATACATATCCTCAGACCATACAAACCTAACTGAAGGAAAGATTGAATTGAAAAAATATGTTTGTTCTTTAAAAGGGGCTGTAATAATAGTTTTTTTTGCTTCAATTATCTTAAATCTTCCACTCTTTCCTTTTTCCGGATCTACTGAATAAATCCTCCAATACCAAACCCCATCACCTACAACAACACTTGTTGTTTCCAATCCTGTAATATTGATTTGTTCTTGCAATATGGAAAAGTCGTTAGTATTTGAAATTTCAAGTGTATAGGGTATATTAGAATTTTCAGCAAACTTCCAATTAAATAAAACCGAAACCCTATCTTCTATTTTGTGCAAATATTTTGCATTTGTTTCGGGGAAAAAAACAGTAATAGGAGGTTTTTCAATTGTTGCAGATTCAGAATCCAGTACAACTGCATCTCCGTCTTTAATAATACTTGTTTGGCCATTTTTAGAAGAAACAATATCTGCAAGCCCTTCAAAGACTTGTAGTGTCATTACAGCATTGTCATCTCTTTGAAGAAATCCGTCAGCAACAATGGTATCAGCACTTGCTACTAATGAGGAGCCTGCTTTTATTTCAACAATATTACTTCCAGAATTAAGGCGAACACCGGGACCCGTTTCAGAAGAAACAATCTCAATTTCTCCTCCCAAAAAATCAATTTCAAGACCATCATCGTCGTAAAAAATTTGTGCTAAGGATTGGTCATAAAGACTTATTTTTGTTCCATCTTTAAAAGTAATAGTAGCCTCAGAAACTTCTGCCGTTCTAATTAAATCCCCATTATAAATAGACGAGTTTTGCTTTACCCTATCCCACAAAACCCTATCCGATAATTTACGTTGTGCAGAATTGTATTTATACGTAATTGTTGCAATCGGCTCTGCATTCACTTTGTCTAATGATCTGTTAAATGACATATAAAAACCATATAAACTTACAATAAAACCAAATATACATAAAATTACAACACTAATATCTGCAAACAAACTAACACTATTTTTATTTTTTGGTTTTATTACATTAATTGTCGTTGAAGGACTTGTCGCACCTGTGTTTTCAATTAGTTCAAGCTTCCCTTCAGCTTTCCCGCTCGCTTCTACAAATTCTTCTTCCGAGTATGCTATAATTGATACATCTTCTGCAGGAATTAAATCTAAGGTTTCTTCTTCTAGGGGGAGAGTCAGAACTTCTTCTATAAGTTCATCATCAGCATCTTCAATTTCAGAAACCAATAAATTTGGAAAAGCTTCCTGTGTAGACTTTCGTATCTTTTCATAAGATTCTTCTGCTTTTGTTTTCCACTGAGAAAACGCTAAAAGCTCGTGTTGATACGTGCTTTTCTTTTTACTACCTTTACTTAAATCTAATTCATTTTTCCATTTACTGTAAGTTACAAGTTTTTCATCTTCAGTATTATTATTTGTATTACCACAAGTATTAGGTTGAGGCTCTCTAATAGTAGGCATATTTTTATCGCTAACAACACTCTTTTCTTTAGCAAGTGGTTTTACAATACAATTTTTTGCTTGATTTTGAGGAGATATTTCATTGTTTTTTTCTGTCATTTTGAGATCAGTCGCAATCTTCAAAAGACCTTTATTTCTCAAGATTATACTTCCTTTCTTCTGCATTTACATCGACATTATTTAAATCAGGAGTTGGAAAACCTAAAATACTGCGAACTTCTTCTATGGTTTTTGGACCCTCTTTTCCTGCACCAGGAATGGTAGTTTCATTTGGCATATTAATAAGAGCATAAATAACAACAGGTTTTTCTTTTCCTTTAACGGTAACAGATGGCATTTTTTCTACAATAACGTGCTCTTTTACAAGCTCATACGTATTTTCTGTAATTAAGATATCGGTGCAAAACAGTTTTGAAAGAGTCTCTGTTCGAGAAGCAAGATTAACCGCATCGCCGATCACGGTATATTCCATTCTCTCCATTGACCCCATTTGCCCTGCAACAACCGACCCTGAGTTTAGCCCACACCCAATTTTTATTATTGGTTTGTGTTCACTACCCCTTCCCTTATTGAATTCTTGCAATGCCGCACGCATCATAAGTGTTGTTCGGATAGCGTTCAGGGCATCAGACTCTGCATTACCGGTACTTGAAGAAGCACCCCAAACTGCCATTACCGCATCTCCTATAAACTTGTCAACAGAACCTTCCGTTTGATTTACACAGTCAACCATGCGTGTCATATAATCATTTAAAAACTCAATTACTTCAGACGGTTCTAGTTTTTCAGATATTTCTGTAAAACTGCGTATATCTGAAAAAAAGATTGTTACATTTTTTGTTTCTCCACCAAGATGTAAATCACCTTTCATAGCTTTAAGAGCAATGTCTAAGTTTACAAATCGCCCAAATGTTTCAAGCCCTTTGCACATACTAACAAAACGAGATGTTAAAACACCAACTTCATCTTTACTTCGAGGCTTTAATGACAAGCTAAAATTACCTTGTTCAATTTGCTCAGAGGCTTCAGTTAAAATTTTTACAGGCCTTGTAATTGATTTTGAAAAAAACCTAATAAATATTATAGATAAAAACAAAACACTCATAGCAAGCATTCCATTTTGGTAAAAGGTTGTATTAACTGCTTCAAACACTAAATCTGTTTCGATTGTGGTAATTACACCAATATCCCCAATAGGAAGTTTTGTATACGCTCCAAAAAACTCTTTTCCCTCTAAATCTGAAAAAACAACTTGACGATTTTTATCATTATTATTTCTCATTTGACTTACAAGCGAAACATTAGATACATTCGAGGCTGAATACATAAGATCAAAATCAGGATGAATCAAAATATCATTTTTATCATTAATCATGTAAGAAGTATTAGTTGTTCCACTTCCAAATGTTTCTGTTAATCCTTCAACTGAGAAAATAATTACAATAGCACTTTGCAATTCCGAGGTATGCCATGGTAACAATAAAGCGACAGTAGGAACATTGAAGTTTGCCGTTGCATTTATCGCAACAACTTCTCCAGTTTTTGCTCTCTCAATAGCACTTTTTGAATTTTCAATAAAAGCATGAAAACTATCAACATCAATATTATATTCAACAAAAAAATTGGTGTTTACAATTTCATAACTATTCGGAACGGCTATAGCTGCAATATCTACATTTTTTTCAAAAAATAAATTTGTATACGACTCCCTACTTGCATCTTCAACATTCATAAAAGAAAGAGCATTAACCAATAACATAGCATTATCCCTCATACCAATTAAGAGATTTTCTGCAATATCTGCTGTTTGTGTATTAATTGTGTGATTACTTTGTTCTGCAGTAAGCTGTACGTCAAGACGAATAAAATACGTTGCCAACGAGGTAACAATACTAAGCGATAATATCACTAGTCCTGATATAATTGTTATTAGTTTTAAAGCTATAGGATATTTTACTTTTTTTACCATTCTTCCTCAATCCTCTTTTATATAGCATATTTTATCATAATTATTGTAAAAATTCATATAAATCATTAAAAAAAATTAAAAAAACCTATCACTTGACTTTTTTTCTATATATGCTATAATGACATTTGCATACATAAATGTCAATTAAAGGATAATAATATGAACAAGTATACTTTTTTATTTTCAGGACAAGGTGCTCAACATCAAGGCATGGTAAAAGAACTTTGCGAGCAATATGCTGTTGCAAAAGAAGTTGTTGAAAAAATGTCATCAATAACAGGCGAGAACATCGCAGATCTTTTATGGAACACTGAAGCATCAGAACTTTCAAGAAGCGACAAAAGTCAACTTGCTATTACTGCAGCTTCACAAGTAATATTAGCAGTATTAAAAGATAATAATATAGAACCATCTGCTGTTGCAGGTTTTAGTTTAGGAGAATTTTCGGCTTTACATGCTGCAGGCGTTCTTGACTTTGAAACAATGGTAAAAGTTGTTCAAAAGCGCGGACAAATTATGCAAAAAGCTTGCGACGAAATTGCAGCTTCCTCTACAGACGGACAAGCACCGGGAATGGCAGCTGTTTTAAAACTTACTCCAGAACAAGTAACAGATGCATTAAAACCACATACAGAAAAGGGAATTGTTTTCCCTGTAAATATGAATAGCCCAATGCAAACAGTAATTGCAGGAACAGCAGAAGGTTTAACAATTGCAGAAACAGTATGTAAAGAAGCTGGTGCAAAGAGAGTATTAAAACTTGCAGTAGCAGGTCCTTTCCACTCACCGCTCATGCAAAAAGCAGCAGATGACTTTGCAAAAGAATTAGAATCAATTACCTTTTCAAATCCAACAATCCCACTATTTTCAAATGTAACAGGAAAACTTGTAGAAAGCGGTGAAGAAGCAAAGAAAAATGCTGTTCTTCATATTACACATCCAGTTTTATGGACAACCGTAGAAACAAATCTTGCAAACCTTATGAAAGATGGTGAAGACTGGAAGCTCTTTGAACTAGGACCGGGCGCAACACTTTGCGGCCTATGGAGAGATAGTGGATTTGCCACAAATACAGAAGGAACAGAAGGTTGGACATGTAGTGCAACTGGCAAAATAGAAGAAACAGTAAAAATTTTAGAAGAAAATAAGGGGTAAAACTGTGTTATTAGAAAATAAAAAAGCTTTGGTTACAGGATCTTCACGTGGTATCGGAAAAGAAATTGTACGCCGTTTTATTGAAGAAGGATGTACTGTTTGGGGAATTTGTACCAAACCATCAGCTGCAAAAGCAGAATTAGAAGCCTATGCAAAAGAATATAATGTTGCCTTTCATGAAGTATGTACCGATTGTAGCGATGCAGAAGCTCTAGGTGTGGCTGTAAAAAAAATACTTGAAGAATCAGGTGGATTAGATATTTTAGTAAACAATGCAGGTATTACAAAAGATGGTTTGTCATTTAGAATGAAACTTGAAGACTGGGAAGATGTACTAAAAATTAATCTTACAGGATCTTTTATTGCTAGCCAAATTGTATCTTCAGATATGATTAGAAAAAGAAGCGGTTCAATTATTAATATGTCAAGCATTGTTGGTATTCACGGACAAGGTGGCCAAGTAAACTATGCTGCAAGTAAAGCAGGTTTAATTGGTTATACAAAAAGTCTTGCAAAAGAAACTGCAGGCCGTGGCGTGCGTGTAAACGCAATTGCACCGGGATTTATTGCAACAGAAATGACAGCGGCAGTAAACGAAGAAGCACAAAAAGCATGGCTTGAAACAATTCCTCTAAAAAGAGCAGGAACAGTAAAAGAAGTAGCAGATGCTTGTGTATTCTTAGCATCTGATATGTCAACATATATTACAGGCCACGTTCTCGGTGTAGATGGCGGGATGGGTGCGTAAATAATTACTAGTTATTAATGACTAATTACTATTTGAGATTTCTTGAATTTGTAATTTCATCAGTAACTAGAAATATACAAGAAAATCACTAGGTTTGCTTGATGAAGATAGTAACTAGTAATTCGTAATTTGTAACTATTGAAGTAAGGAGATAAAGATATGAAAAGAGTTGTTGTAACAGGAATGGGGGCTATAACCTCACTCGGAAACACATTAGATGAAACTTGGAAAGCAGTAAAAGAAGGAAAAAGTGGTGTAGGAAAAATCACCGGTTTTGATTGTGAAGGCTATAAAGTACAAATAGCAGGTGAAGTAAAAGACTTTGATGCATCTCAATACATAGAAAAAAAAGATGCCAGAAAAATGGGTCGCTTTACACAATTTGCAGTGGCTGCAACAAAACAAGCATTAGATGATGCAGGTTTATCAAAAGAAAGCTTAGATCCATACAGAACAAGCGTAATGCTTGGAAACGGTATTGGTGGCTTTGAATACTATGAATCAGCATTCAAAAAATATTTTGAAGCTGGCGCTGACAGAATTCCACCAATGAGCATTCCTCTATTTATTCCAAATGAAGCTGCAGGAAACATCAGTATGCAATTTGGTCTTCATGGATCATCTTTAACAATGGTTACAGCTTGTGCATCAGGAACAGACGCTCTAGGTGCAGCGCTCGACCAAATTCGCACAGGAAGAACAGACATTTGTATTTCTGGTGGAACAGAAGCAACTATCACAGGATTCGGTATAGGTTCTTTCACCGTTTTAACTGCTCTTAATTCTGCATCAAACGATGATCCTCAAGCAGCTTGTTGTCCTTTCGACAAAAAACGAAGTGGTTTTATTATGGGAGAAGGTGCAGGTATCCTTATTCTTGAAGAATACGAACACGCAAAAGCACGTGGTGCAAAAATCTATGCAGAGTTTGCAGGATACGGCGCAACTTGTGATGCATACCACTTAACAAGCCCAGACCCATCAGGTGATTCTGGAGCAATGGCAATGACTCTTGCTATGCAAGATGCTGGTGTAAAACCAGAAGATGTACAATACTACAATGCACACGGAACATCAACACCTATTAATGATCCTTCAGAAACAGCAATGATTAAAAAAGCTTTTGGAGATCATGCATATAAAATGAAGGTTTCGTCTACAAAATCAATGACAGGTCACTGTTTAGGTGCAGCAGGTGGATTAGAAGCTATTTTTGCAGTAAAAGCAATTAATGACAACTTTGCACCTCCTACAATTAACTTAACAGAACCTGATCTAGAAAATGGTTGCGACCTTGATTATGTTCCTAACAAGGGCGTTGAATGTGAAATTACTTGTGCAGCTTCAGGCTCACTCGGATTTGGCGGACACAACGGTGTTGTAGTTTTCAAACAAATAGACTAAGGACTTTAATATGAGTGTAACAAAAGACATAGAATCATTAATTCCACATAGAACGCCATTTTTATTCGTAGATGAAATTATTTCTTGCGATGAAAAAGGAAGTGTTTCAGAACACGTATTTACAGAAGATGAGTTTTTCTTTAAAGGTCACTTCCCACAATACCCTGTTGTACCTGGTGTTATCTTAGTTGAAACAATGGCACAAGCAGGTGGAGCAGCGTTAAGTTATCAAAAAACATTCGCAGAAGGATCTCTTTTCTTTTTGGGAACTGTTGATAAGGTAAAGTTTCGCTCACAAGTTAGACCCGGTGATAAAGTAAGAATGGAAGTAACAAACTTACGCATTTCACCAAGAATGATTAAACAAGCAGGAAAAGCTTATGTAGGTGACACATTAGCCGCAGAAGCCGAATGGATGTGTTTAGTAGGCGGAGAAGCATAAAAAAGCACAAATGTGTAACTTTATGTAAAGTTAGGTGTTTTAAGGTATAGCGTTTTACAGGGCTTCAAAATAATTAAGCCCTCAGTTATCTAAAGCGTTGTAGCCTACAAGGCTTTTAAGATCAAATGGTGGCTATGAAAATAGTCACCATTTATTGCCCCCCTTAAAACAATCACAAAAAATATCAGGAGAAAAATATGGTAATTAAACCAATGGTACGCAGTAATGTTTGTATCAATGCCCATCCTCAAGGATGTAAAAAAGCAGTAGAAGATCAAATTGCATACACAAAAGAAAGAGCAAAAGCTCATAAAGCAACACCAAACACACCAAAAAAGGTATTGGTTTTAGGATGTTCTAACGGTTATGGGCTTGCAAGCCGAATCGTAGCTTCTTTTGCCTATGGAGCACCTACAATCGGTGTATCTTTTGAAAAAGCAGGAAGCGAAACAAAGGGCGGAACACCCGGTTGGTATAACAACCTCGCATTTGATCAAGCTGCAACAAAAGAAGGCATCTATACAAAAACAATCGATGGAGATGCTTTTTCTGACGAAATAAAAACACAAGTAATTGAAGAAGCAAAGGCTCAAAACATGAAATTTGACCTTGTAGTGTATTCACTCGCTAGTCCAGTACGTGTAGACCCTGAAACAGGCGTTATGCATAAATCAGTTATTAAACCATTCGGAAAAGTTTTCGAAGGAACAACTATTGACCCATTTACAGCCGAAGTAAAACAAGTTACTGCAGAACCTGCATCAGAAGAAGAAGCTGCTGCTACAGTAAAAGTAATGGGTGGTGAAGATTGGGAGCGATGGATTGACCAACTTACAAAAGCAGATATTCTTGCAGATGGATGTATTACTCTTGCATACTCATACATTGGCCCTGTTGCAACGCATGCTCTTTACAGAAACGGAACAATCGGAAAAGCTAAAGAACACTTAGAAGCAACAGCACATACCTTAACAGATAAAATGGCATCATTTAAGGGAAAAGCGTTTGTTTCTGTTAACAAAGGGCTTGTAACAAGAGCAAGTGCAGTTATTCCTGTAATTCCACTATATTTAGCAAGTCTTTTCACTGTAATGAAAGAAAAAGGAACACATGAAGGTTGTATTGAACAAATTAACCGCTTATACGACAGTTTCTTATACAGAGAAGACAACGCAATTCCTGTTGATGAAAAAAATCTTATTCGCATTGACGACTGGGAAATGGATAAAGATGTTCAAGCTGCAGTTGATGCTCTTATGCCAACCGTAACAAATGAAAATGCAGAAAGCACAATCGACCTTGCTGGGTACAGACACGATTTTTATGCTGCAAGCGGATTTGACATTGACGGAATTAACTACGAAGCAGATATTGCTCGTATGGACACAATCTAATAAAAGCCTTTGGGCAAAAATATAATTAAGAGGTAAAAAAATGGACCAAAAAAATGTATTAGAAATATTAAAAAAATTTGATGAAAGCAAAGCTGTATCTTTAACTTATAAAGTTGGAGACGCAGAATTAACATTAAAAAAAGAAGGCGCTTTTGTTGCTAAAAGTGCTCCTGTTATGCACTCAGCTCCTATGATGGCACAAGCTCCTACAGCACAATCTGCAGCTCCGGTAGCAGCAAGCGCTCCTGCAACTGAAAGTACAGCACCTAAAGCAACTGATGCAAATCTTGTAGAAGTAAAAAGCCCAATTGTAGGTACATTCTACAGAACACCTTCTCCAGATGCTCCTCCTTTCGTAGAAGTTGGAACAAAAGTAAGCAAAGGCACCGCTCTTTGTATTTTAGAAGCAATGAAAATGATGAACACCTTAGAAAGTGAAGTTGATGGTGTAATCGAAAAAGTATTGGTTAACTCAGGCGATTTAGTAGAATTTGACCAACCATTATTTCTTGTTAGGGTATAACACACAATGATAAAAAAATTATTAATTGCTAATCGCGGTGAAATTGCAGTTCGCGTTATTCGTGCTTGTAGAGAAATGGGCATTAAAACCGTTGCTGTATATTCAACCGCAGATAAAGAAAACTTACACGTAAGGTTAGCAGATGAAG
>CAYJJW010000057.1:0-12159 GCA_964370555.1 uncultured Treponemataceae bacterium
GGTCTTATTATGACTACTGGTACTGGTGGATTGGCTGATTTTAGCACTGTTCTATTAGAAACCATGATGGATGAAGACATTGCATGGCTGATTATTGTATGTGGCCTTATGGGCAGTATTATAGCTTTAATTGAGAGAGCTGGTGGTTCTTTTGCCTTCGGTAATTGGATTGCAAAATATGCAAAAACCAGAAAATCATCACTTATTTGGACATGGATACTCGGTATTGTTGTTTTTATTGATGATTATCTAAACTCTTTAACTGTTGCGACCTGTATGTCTCCTTTAACCGATAAGCATAAGGTACCAAGAGAAATGCTTTCATATGTTGTTGACTCAACTGCAGCACCTCTTTGTGTGCTTATTCCTATTTCTACATGGGCAGTTTTTTGCGCAAGAATATTGGAAGCAAATGGTTGGGCTCCTGCAGGAGAAGGTATTTTATACTTTATTAAAACCATTCCCTATAACTTCTACGGTTGGATTGCAGCTATAATTGTGCCTTTAGTAATTCTTGGTATTGTTCCTATTTTTGGACCAATGAAAAAGGCTGAGGAACGTGTAAAAAATGGTGGAGCATTAGCACCTGAAGGATCAGAAAAAATTGATATTCGAGGTGGAGACAATGCAATAGAATGCCCTCCTAACCCAAAAATCAGAAACTTCTTTGTTCCTATTTTAGTACTTGTAGGATCAACATTAATATTTGATATAGACATGCAAATGGGTGTACTTTTCACACTAGCATTTATGTTTGTATTCTTCCTTGCTCAAAATCTTATGACAGCAGATGAGTTTACTGATATTGCTCTTAAGGGTTTCCAAAATATGTTATTGCCACTTATGCTTATGGTATTAGCCTTTGTATTCGCCGCAATGAATGAACGAATAGGATTTACTGAGTATGTGATAACCTCTGCTCTTCCAATTATGACTCCTGAACTTATGCCTGTATTAGTATTCCTCATTTTATCTGTAACTGAATTTATTACTGGCACGAACTGGGGTATGTATATTATTGCACTCCCTATTACTATTCCATTAGCTATGGGTATTGATGCAAATGTAACACTTGTTGTTGCATCAGTATTGTCTGCAGGTGTTTTTGGAAGTCATATTTGTTTTTACTCAGATGCAACAGTTATTTCTTCTGCTGCTTCAGGTTGTAACAACTTTGACCATGCAGCAACACAAGCCCCTTTTGGTTTCATTGCAGCAGCTTTAAGTGCTGTTCTATTCCTCATTGCAGGATTTGTATTTTAATTTTAGGAGATTTTAGGATATTTAATGGCGACTGAACTATCATATGTACTTATTACACCTCACAGTATCGTTAAATCGAGAACAGGCGGCATCATTGCACGCATTTTGTCGAGAACAGATTTAGAATTGGTTAGTGCACAAATATTTGCACCAGAAGAATGTTTGGTACAAGAATTTGCCGATTCTGTAGATGACTATGAGCTTTACGGACTCCCACAAAAAAAAGCACAACTTTTTAAAGATTATATACTTGAAAATCTCATGCCTTCTGATGGAAGACGACACAGAACAATATTGTTACTTTTTAAGGGTGAGGGCGCAAGAGAGAAAATTTACAAAATTTGTGGTGGACTCTATGAAGTGCGTTATATTGACAAAGGTGAAACTGCTGGTGAAACAGTACGTGACACCTATGCAGATATTATTTGGGCCGATAAAGAAAAAACAGTTGTAAAATACTTTGAGCCGGCAGTAATTGTTGCACGAACCCCAAAGA
Organism: uncultured Treponemataceae bacterium; assembly: GCA_964370555.1. Classification (GTDB taxonomy): domain Bacteria; phylum Spirochaetota; class Spirochaetia; order Treponematales; family Treponemataceae; genus CAYJFX01. Next base: position 1,760 of record CAYJJW010000057.1, read on the forward strand.
GTATTGCTTTTACTCTAAAAATGTTTAGTAAGTATCTTAAAACTCAGCCAAACATTGTAGAAAATATTAAACACCTAAACCCAGTAAATATAGAACGAACATTAGTTATAATAAAACCTGATAACTGGAACTACGCATCTTCAAGGCCGGGATCCATTATAGATATGTTCTCCAGAACAGGGTTACGTATTATTGGTTGTAAAATGTTTAGAATGTCTGTAGCACAAGCATTAGAGTTTTACGGACCTGTAAAAGACGTACTTATTGAAAAACTTTCAGAATCAATTGGCGAAAAAGCAGTAAAAACTCTTGAAAAACAATTTGACATTAGAATGACAAGTGAATCACGAAAAATGATTTGTAATAGTTTTGGAAAAGACTTTGCAATAAATCAATTTGAAAGTATTGTTGAGTTTATGTCAGGAACAAAACCATCTCACTGCCCTGAAAAAGAGCTTGAAGATCCCGGAAAAGTTAAATGTATGGTTCTTATTTATGAAGGCGAAAACGCAGTAGAAAGAATCCGACAAGTTTTGGGAGCAACAGATCCTACAAAGGCTGAAGGTGGAACAATTCGAAAAGAATTTGGCTCAAATGTTATGGTAAACTCAGCACACGCATCAGATTCGCCTGAAAATGCAATGCGTGAAATGGGAATAATTAAAATCAATGAAAATACCCTAGCAGAAAGAATAGATGATTACTACAAAGAATATGGGGAAGAGTAATGCTAGATTATCGTTTTATTAAAGAAAACCTCGATGAGGTAAAGAAAAATATTAAAAACAGAAATATGGTTGCAGATGCAGATGCCGTAGTTACTCTTTTTGATAAACGGGCAGAAGTTGTAACGGCTTTACAAGAAAAGCAAGCTAAGCGTAATGAAAATGCAAATGCTATGAAGGCTAAACTAACGGATGATGAGCGTCAAAAACTCATAGCAGAAGGAAAGTCAATAAAAGAAGAAATTGCCGTTCTTGAAGCTGATGTTACAAAAGTAGAAGAAGACTTAAAACAAGCAGCCCTTAAAATACCAAATATGGCACATAAAGATGCACCAATTGGTGTTGAAGATACCGACAATCCACAAGTACACGTGTGGGGAGACATACCTAAGTTTAATTTTGAAACTAAAGATCACGTACAATTAGGGCAAGATCTTGATATTATAGATTTTGACCGAGCAACAAAAGTATCAGGAACAAAATTTTACTATCTTAAAAATGAAGCAGTGTTTTTAGAACAAGCACTCATTATGTATACCCTTAATGTTTTACGAAAACATGGTTTTTCACCCTTCACTACTCCTGATGTTGCCCGTGAAGAAATTTTAGAGGGTATCGGCTTTAACCCTAGAGGAAATGAATCTAATGTATATACCCTTGAGGGAGAAGACTCTTGCCTTGTAGCAACGGCAGAAATCACCCTCGGCGGATACCATTCAAACGAAATACTAAAAAAAGAAACTCTTCCCTTATACTATGGTGGAATTTCACACTGTTTTAGAAGAGAAGCAGGAGCGTCTGGCCAGTTTTCAAAAGGTTTGTACAGAGTACACCAATTTACAAAAGTTGAAATGTTTGTATATTGTTTACCAGAACAATCTGATGAAATACACGAAAAACTTAGAAACATAGAACAAGAAATATTTGAAGGCTTAAATATTCCATATCGTGTTGTAGACACATGCACAGGTGACCTCGGAGCCCCAGCATATAGAAAATGGGATTTAGAAGCATGGATGCCTGGAAGAAACGGCGGCGAATGGGGAGAAGTAACATCAACTTCTAACTGTACCGACTTTCAAGCTCGTCGCTTAAATGTTCGCTATAAAGACGATGACGGAAAAAATAAGTTCGTACACATGCTTAATGGAACAGCTATTGCCATTTCAAGAGCAATTATTGCAGTTCTTGAAAACAACCAAAATGAAGATGGTTCAGTAACTATTCCAAAAGTTCTTGTACCTCTTTGTGGATTTGACACCATTAGTGCAAAAAAGTAAAAAGCACGAATAAAAGAAGGACGGGTCCCATGATGAATCATGAAAAAATTACAAAGTTAAAAAAACAAATGAACTTTGCTCGTCCTATTTTTTTACTGCTTTTAGTGTTGGTTATAATTGTACTAACGGCAGTATTGAAGTTTACGGCTTCTGTTTTTATTCCGGCAACTTTAGCAGTACTAATATCTCTTGTATTTGAACCACTTTTATTAACCTTAAATGAAAAGTTTAAAATTCCTTGGTTATTGGGAATAGTAATAATTTTAGTTATTGTTTTGGCTGCAGTTACCGCATTTGGAAGTTTATTATTAAACAGCCTTTTAACCATCGTTGATTTATTTCCAAAATATGAAGAGCGTTTTACCGTAATATATACATCTCTTGCAGGATTTTTTAGCCTACCCTTTAATGAAGAAATTACCTTACTTGAAAATATTTGGAGCCAGGTAGGAATTAGACAAACACTACAAAACTTTGCCTTAAGTTTTTCTGGAAACATTCTTTCTTTTCTTACAGAATTCACATTAGTAACACTCTTTGCGATTTTCTTTTTAATGGAGCTTAGATTTTTACGAAACAAACTTGATATAATGTTTGGAGATGAAAACAAAGAAAAAGTTGCGGGAATAATAACAAATATTATTGAACAAATTATTCGCTATATGTCTGTTAAGTTTTTTATATCGCTAGCAACAGGTATTTTAGTATTTTTTGGAACACTTATTATAGGTTTAGACTTTCCTATTATTTGGGCTTTTATTGCCTTTGTACTTAATTTTATACCAAATTTTGGATCAATTATTTCAGGTATTTTAACAGGAATTTTCGCCCTAGTACAATTTTTCCCAAATCCAACACCTATTGTAGCAACAGCAATTTTGATGCTGGGTGTAAACTTTATTTTAGGAAATTTTTTAGAACCGAGAGTTCAAGGAAGACAGTTAGGACTATCTCCATTTGTGATTATTGTTTCACTTTCATTTTGGGGATGGTTATGGGGCTTTACAGGCTTAGTTCTTGGTGTTCCTATGATGGTAATATTAAAAATTGTTTGTGAAAACTTCCAAACACTACATCCAATCTCTGTTTTCTTAGGAAGCTATGCTGGAGAAAAAGAGAGAGCGGAGGAAGCTGAAGATAAAATTGAAGAAACTGAATCTAAAAACGACTTGTAACAATTTACATAGTGTAGCTTTTCATTTTTTCAAGCGTATCACTTGCATTAACCTGTGTTTGCACTAAAATACTTCCTGAAACACTACCAAAGTTTAATGATTCAAATGAAATTTGCAACATAAAGGCATATTTTTCAGGTTTTTGGCCGAATAACGTTTTTTTCTTTATTGGAGTAGCTTGCCACGATGAAAAATTCTTAAAAGAAAATAATTGCTCTTTTGGTAGTTTTTTATTGCCACCAACTTTAAAACCAAGTATTGTAGTTTCTGTTGGATTAATATAAATATATATTCCATTTTTACCAAAAACCAATATAGCCCAAATACTTTCTCTACCGGGAGTAGGTATCATTTCTAATGATTTAAATAAAAACTTTTCTGCTTCAAAACAAACCATTTCAATTGACTCAACAGTATCATTGAATTTTTCTGATAATTCAGCATAGAACTCTCTTTGTTCTTCGCTTAAATGTGTTGTACTCATACAATAAGTATACACTAATGAGCCTATTCTGAAAAGACTTTTTTTGCCTTATTTTGAAACTATTTATGAACAGTTCCGTAATATTTTTCATGCAAAAATCGTCTATCTTCTTCTTGCAAATTTAAAAAACGGCACACACCACAGGTAGCCTGTAAACCATTGTTATAAATATTCATTACACTTATTTTAGTTGTTATAGTACGCACAAGATTTTCGACAGGTACACAAAGTTGCAAAGTATATTCCTGCCCTTTTACAAGAGGAAAATCAATTGCATTCTTTTTTTTAGGGCGCAAGTATCCCAAAACAATCGATGTTTCACTTATACACACAATTGTTAGTGTATTGGATTCTACTGCAAGAGGATTAGCATCAATTTGTTGTGATAAAAATCTACAAACCGGAAGAAGTAACAATGTATCTTGAACATCACTAGGTGTAAGTAAAAGCACTTTTGCTTTTAAACCTAAAATACTATGAATATTAGCATTTGGACTTTCACATAGAGGTATATACAAAGGATGAATACAAGAGCTTACTTCATCTTCAACCAGTTTTTTAATTGAGTAACTTACAAGCTCTTCAGTAACTGTAACGGGAAATGGAAAAAAATTCCACTTCGGGATTTTCTTTTCGGGAATATACAAAAGAAGTTTTGTATCATACATAATCTTAGTGCAGTGTTGTGAAAGTTGTACTTTTTCAAGGCTCGCAGCATTTTTTAGTACTTCTTTGGAACATTCAAAATCTTTTTGAGAAAAATAAAGCCAGGGATTATTTTCAAATAGCGTAAAGTTCTTTGATTGTTCACACCTACTATAAACATTAGAAAAACCTTCAAAAAAAATCTTTGCACTCACCTCATCAAAGATATCTTTTTTTTCTTCGGTAATTTTATATACTTGAGAAGGAAGCATTAATGCATAACCATTTCTTACACGATTTAACACACTAATAAAATATAACCCTCTTCCTCTATGCGAAAAACTAATATTCATTCGCACAGAACCGTTTGCAGGATTTTTTAATAAGTCATCAATAGCCTTCCAATGATGTAAAAACCGTTTAAAAAATAAAATACCTTGGGGATAAATTTTATACTCATTACTTTGCAATGTCATTTTTTCAACAGAAAAACCGGTTTTTACTACAGGAAAAATTACAATTTGGCTCTTATCTTGTATAAGTGTATTTAAAACGACATCTCGCTCTATGCCAATAAGCTCATCAGTCATGAATAATTTTCCCAATATCAAATTGTTCTATAACATAACCATTTTCTGTAAACACACAATAAAGAAAGCAATCCAAATATCCGTCTTCAAAATAAAACCTAATGGGAATTTCATAACCGCTAATTGGTGCGTCAAAAACGAAGGCTTCTCCTATAACATAATCCGAAAAATGAGTATAATTTCTAAAATTGTACTCAATGAGAGTTTTTACATATTTTTTTTCTTCTTGAAAAAATGATACATCCAATGTCAATGTAGGCAAGCTTTCTAAAAAATCATATATAAAACTAAATAAATTTTGTGATATTCCTTCTGTATTTAAGCTTCCAAATCCATCTATGTACGGATACACTATTTCACTACTTTGAAGACCGTAAAAGAATAATGCATTATCATTTTGCATTAAAAGTTCTTTTTTTTGGGAAGTATTTAAACTGATCTCATCTGAAGACTCAAGTGTCCACGAAACACTATTATCTAATTGTTCAACAGTATTTCGTAGAGTAGTACCCTCATTTAAAATATCTAAACCTGTTTCAGAACTGTTTGAGCATGAGACTAAAAAAAATACTATAATTATAATACTAAACTTCATATATTATTTACCTAAATGGCTCTATTTTCATGAAAGTTTTTTAACTTACCAATAGACATTTACACAATTAAACAGTACAATAATAAGCAATAAAAATCAAGCAAAAGATACCAATACATTATCGACAATATTTCTCATTTGCTTGACATTGGAGGCACTATGGCATTAACAGTTACAGAAAAAATCTTACAATCTCATATAATTAAGGAAGCTTACCCAGAGACAAAAATAGTTGAAGGTGAGCCTATTCAAAGTGAAGCACCTATAGCAATAAAAATTGATCAAACGCTTACACAAGACGCAACAGGAACTATGGCGTACCTACAATTTGAAACAATTGGCATTCCTCGAGTAAAAACAGAACTTTCAGTTTCTTATATAGACCACAACACGCTTCAAACAGACTATAAGAATATGGACGACCATAAATACCTACAAAGTATTGCAGCAAAATATGGGCTTTGGTTTTCAAGACCCGGAAATGGAATTTGCCACCAAGTACATTTAGAAAAATTTGGAATTCCTGGGAAAACACTTCTTGGTTCAGATTCACACACACCTACAGGTGGTGGCTTAGGAATGATTGCAATTGGAGCTGGAGGACTAGATGTAGCTGTAGCCATGGGTGGCGGAGCGTTTCATCTTGTTATGCCAAAAGTAATTGGTGTTAATATAAAAGGTAAACTAAAAAATGGAGTAAGTGCAAAAGATATTATTTTAGATGTACTACGACAAGAAACAGTAAAAGGTGGTGTTTCTGCCGTTTATGAATATTTTGGCGAGGGAATCAAAAGCTTATCGGTTCCACAACGAGCAACCATCACAAATATGGGTGCAGAACTTGGAGCTACATGCAGTATTTTCCCTTCAGATGAAAACACTCAAAAGTTTATGGATCTAATGGGTAGAGGCTCAGATTGGAAAGAGCTTAAAGCTGATGATGGAGCAAAATATCATAAAGTAATAGAAGTAGATTTAGATACACTTCAATCAATGGCGGCATGTCCACATTCACCTGATGCTATAAAAACAATTTCTGAACTTTCAGGTAAAAAGGTTGACCAAGTTGTTATTGGATCATGCACAAACTCATCTCTTGATGACTTAGCAGCTGTTGCAAAAATTGTAAAAGGAAAACATATTGCCCCTAATGTTGAAGCAGGAATTGCACCAGGAAGCCGTGCTACCCTACTTTTAGCAGAAAAATCAGGTGTTTTAGGCGAATTAATTAAAGCAGGTTTTAGAATTTTAGAAAGTGCATGCGGGCCTTGTTTAGGACAAGGATTTGCCCCTTCATCCGGTGGTGTAAGCTTACGCACCTTTAACAGAAACTTTAAAGGCAGAAGTGGAAGTGCAGAAGCTGAAGTTTATTTAGTTTCACCCGAAACTGCTGCAAGCGCTGCCATTACTGGAGTAATAACAAGTCCTCAAGACCTATCAGCTACATCACAAGAAACAGAATTTGCATCATCTACAAGTTTAACATCAAGTGATATTACAGCAATTACTACCGATGAAGGCATGCTCATAGCACCTCTTTCTGTAGAAGAATCAGAAAAAGTGGAAATAATTCGTGGACCAAACATTAAACCATGCCCAAAAGCGCCCGAAATGAAAAAAAGCCTAGAACTTCCATTAATACTCAAAGCAGGAGATAATGTTTCAACAGATGATATCTTACCTGCAGGAGCAAAAATGCTCCCTCTACGTTCAAATATTCCTGAAATTTCTAAGTTTACACTCGAAAGATTGGACACCGACTTTTATACAAATGCAAAAAAAGTGCAAGAAGAAGGAAAAGATGGTTCAATTATTGTTGGTGGAGAAAACTATGGTCAAGGATCTTCTCGCGAGCATGCAGCTTTAGCGCCTATGTATTTAGGAGTTAGATGTGTACTTGTAAAATCTTTTGCACGCATTCATAAAGCAAATCTCATTAATTATGGAATTTTACCTTTGCAATTTATGAATACAGGTGATTATGATAAACTTTCAAAAGGCAATACAGTAATAATAACAAATATCAATGAAGCCTTAGAAAGCGGATGTAACTTTATTATTAAAGCCAAAACAAATGAAGGTGAAATAATTATTGAAGCAGTAAATGATTTTTCACAAAGATCACGACAAATAATTAAAGCAGGTGGTCTCACATCATATACTAAAGCAGGTGGTCAATAATCATGTTTAATGAGCCTTGTGAAGCGGTACGAGATCCCTTATGGAAACATATCTATATTCCCTCTAAGCTTTACGAGGCAGTAAAAACAAGTGATTTTATACGCCTTACCAGAATAAAACAATTAGGGCCATCCTACTATATATATCCCGGTGCAACTCATACAAGAGCATCTCATTCTTTTGGTGTGTATCATGTTGCAATGAGGCTTCTTGAAAGATTATTATCTCAAGGGGCATCACAATGGACAACCATTGAAGGACAAAAATCATTTGCTGCAGCTGCTCTCTTTCATGATCTAGGACATTTCCCTTATACTCATTCATTAAAAGAACTTCCATTGGAAGAACATGAAGCTTTAACAGCAAAACAATTACTTCGCGAACCGCTTAGAAGCATTATTGGATTATGGGGTGCAAACCCAGAAATAACAGCAGCTATTACCGATCACGTTATTCCAACAAATGATACAGAAACACTTTTTTTTAGATGCCTATTATCAGGAGTTTTAGATCCTGATAAGCTAGATTACTTAAACAGAGACGCATTCTTTTGTGGAGTACCTTATGGGGTTCAAGATATCGATTTTATTCTATCTGTTATATACCCTGAAAGAAATACAGGCATATGTGTTGATTCTTCCGGCATATCTAGTGTTGAAAATATTCTATTTTCTAAATATCTTATGTATAAGGCCGTCTACTGGCATAAACAGGTTAGAATGGCAACAGCAATGATGAAAAAAGCACTTTCTGCAGCACTAAATAAAAATATTGTGCAAGCAGATGAATTATATGAACTGGATGATGAAGCACTATTTTATTTACTACAAAACCGCCACAGAGCAATTGGTAACTCACATTTTGAAGAGTATATTTGCGCAAAAGAACTTCGTGAACAAAGGCTATATACAACTATAGTTGAGATTCCCTTTGATAGTAATAATGAAAAACACTTGAAACTTGAAAATTTATCAACCAGAGCAGTCTTGGAACAACAGATTGCAGATCTACTCAATTGTTCTGTAGCAGAAATACTCATAGATATTCCTGAAAGAATTAGTTTTGAAAGCGATTTACAGGTAAGAGACTTAAACACCAATTTTTCGAATAGCCCTACTGTGTTTTCACAATCTACAGTAGAATCTTTTGTATCATCTTTACGAAAAATACGAGTTGGTATTCATCAAAAAAATATGCCAATTAACAATAAACAAATTGAAAAAATCATTGCATTATACTAACAATTGATATATAATATATATAGGTTGTTTATGTACTAGCACTAAAAGGTTATGGAGGAAAAAATGAAAATACATAATATACTTGAAGAACAAGTAATTGGCAGAGTCAAAACAATTTATGCTGATAAAGATATTCAAGAATCTACATGGTTTCATTGTGGATGTGAGCAATGTAGATTAGATACAACAGCATATGTTCTTAATAGATTAAAACCACGCTACGTTGTTTCAGAAAAGGGTATCACACATGCTGAAACAGAAGCAGGATCACAGCTTGACGCAGATTTAGATTTTTTAATTATTGAAGGAATAAAAAAAGTTTCTTCAGTTAGAAGATCTTTTCATGGAAAAGAAGAATTATTTGATACAGAAATTAATGAACTTGAATCAGCATTTAACTTTCCCATTTTTTATGGCGCTGTATATGATGGCAATACATTTAAACCAATGGCAAGTGGATTTGTAACGTTAAAATGTGATACTGCAGAAATTGAAATGCTTGATGAAACATGGTTAAATCCATATGAGCTTCACTCTCAAACAAAGGGAGCTTTTACTTTTTGGGTAAAGCCACTTACAGCAGAACACTATGATGAAGAAAAAACATATAACTTTCTATTAGAAGTCAGAGCAGATAACTATGAAACTACAAAGTACGCTTTTTCATACCATATTTCAAGCTCAAAACAACTTGAAGCAAAACCAGACACAACTAATAGATTCAAAATAGAAGATATTTATTTATTTCCCGTTGAAGACGAATAAAAAAAGAAAGGGCAAGATTTTTTAATCTTGTCTTTTTTATTTTAAAAGTATACTTGCTTTAACAATATTTACTACACATGAAAGTATAATAAATATTTGAACTGCGTTAAAGAGCACTGCCACAGATTCGTTTGAAAGTTTTTTCTTAATAGCAGTTCCTAGAAAGCCTCCAACAGTTGCAAACACAATCATAAATGGTGCAATCGATAAGTCGAGTCCATCAAATCCATTAGAAAAGAACACTTGTAAAAGCTTTGATGATTGCGAAAAGAAAATAACAAGAATACTAGAAAAAGCGGCTGTCTTCATATCGAATGAAAACATAAACATAATTACGGCAACATTAATTGGCCCACCGCCAATACCAAGAAAAGCTGAAACAAGTCCTAATCCAATTCCCGTTACACAATATGCTACATGTGAGGTATGTTTGAGTGTACGTATTCTTCGCAAAAGAAAAAGAAATACTGATATTCCAACACTAACAAAAAAGAATAAAATATTTTGAATTAATGTAACAAGAGTGCTTGAGTTTACTGCTTCTACAACAACTGAAAAAATAGTTTGACCTGTAAGCCCACCAATTACGCCACCCATGCCCAATACCACTAGGCGAGAAGGTGATGACCATGTTTCATTTTGTAAATCGCTTTGTCCCCTACTCTTAATAAGAGATACAATTGACATTGAATATACGGTTATACTACTTAATAAACTGA
>CAYJJW010000058.1:0-12157 GCA_964370555.1 uncultured Treponemataceae bacterium
TACTATTGGATACAGGGTTCTGAAGATTATAAATATATAAAATCGTTGGATTTCAGTGTCCCAGAGAAAAATATTATTCCACCAAGACTGGATGTATATAATGCCTTCCTCGAAAACATGGATATTGATTTCATAGGAACTCGTTTACATGGAGGGATTCGTGCTTTACAAAAAGGTAAAAGAACTTATATTATTTCTGTGGATAATCGAGCCACTGAAATGGGTAAAGATTTTAATCTGCCTGTTATTGAAAGAGCAGATGTTAAAAATTTAGCAGAAAAAGTTCATCAAAAATATTATTTAGATATTAAAATTCCTCATGAAAATATTAAGATTTGGAAAGAACAATTTGAAAAAATTAATTTTTCAGCTTTACTATTAGACATAAATATGTCAAAAAAAAATAATTTAATTCTAAGGAAAATAAAAAAAAATCTATACCCCATAAAACCATTATATATTATAGCAAAAAAAATAAAAAAAATACTAACGAGATAATATCTGCACAATGAAAACATTTTCACTTTTCAACATAAATATTGATATATATAACAAAAAGCATAATCCCCACAAATATATATGTGAATTAGAGTCTTTTATTAGTAATTCTGCAACTAATTCGCTTAGTACAGAGTTAATGCCTCTTGTAAAAAAGTTTTCTGTCAAAAAAGCCACTAAAGATAATCTTGAATCTGTATTAGTTATCAATACAATTTCAAAGGGCGGAGGAGCAGCAAAAGTTGCTTATTCTATAGCAATTAAAGCAGCTAAAAAATATTCAGTGACCATAGCAACAGGAGAAAACATACAAGAGCAAGACGATAACAATATATCACTTATTTCTACAACAACTTCAGAAGAAAAAAAACTTTGTGCTGTTCTAAATAAGAAAACAGGTTTGTTAGATTTTTTCTTCAAAAAAAGCTTAGAACTAAAAAGTCGTGAAAATATTAAAAATTCAGATGTTATACACCTGCATAATTTGCATGGTGAATACTTTTCACCTTTTGCACTACCTGAACTTACAGCTCTTAAACCTACCATTTGGACCTTACATGATACATGCTCCTTTACAGGCCACTGCGGAAATTTTATGGATTGTAACAAATGGGAAGATGAAGAATGTAATAATTGCCCGTATGTAAGCTTATATCAAAGTTTACCTTTTGACACAGCACATGAAATATACAAAACAAAAGAAAAAATTTATGCAACTATGGCTGATGATATTACACTTGTAGCACCGTCACAATGGCTTGTAGATAAAGTTAAAAAAAGTATCTTAAAACGTTTTGATATTAAACTTATTCCTAACGGAATTGATGAACACATATTTAAACCGTATAATAAACAAGAAATTAGAAAAGAACTTAAACTGCCACAAAATAAAAAAATATTACTATTTTCCTGTGCGGGAGGAACTGCTAGTCCATGGAAGGGTGGAGAATACATAGAAAAAGTCTATAACACCTTAAAAAAGAATAAGGATATGTTCTTTTTAGTTATAGGAGGCAATAAACAAGAGTTAATTGCTAAAAACTACTTACAACTTCCCTATGTAACAGATGAGCGAGAGCTTGCTAAGTATTATAATGCAGCAGATCTATTTATTTATCCGTCAAAAGCAGATAATCACCCACTTTCTGTAATAGAAGCCCTTGCATGTACTCTTCCTGTTATTACATTTAATACCGGTGGTATACCTGAAATTGTAGAACATATGAAAACTGGCTATATAGCTCCTCAATTTGATGTAACCGATTTTATTAAAGGAATAAATCTTTTCTTAAGTGATGATAATTTGCGTAGTAATGCAGGAATAAAAGCGCGCAAAATTGTTGAAGAAAAGTTTACACAAGAATTAATGAATTCACGCTACTTAGATCTATACAACGAGGTTTTTGAAAAACGAAAATGATTAAAAAAATACTAAAAAAATTACTATCAAAACCAATAATATCCTCACTTAAAAATATACGAAGATTTTTTAATCGTGTAAAAATTAAAAGTAAAACATGTATTTCAAAATATCTCTTAAATAAAAAGCCTATCGGTGCAATTCTCATGTTGCACCGCATAGATGAAATTAATCCAAATAAATTGTGGTATAACGAGCATCTAAAACTTTCACCTAGTTTTTTAGATAATTTCATTGTAACAGCAAAACAAAAAGGATACACCTTCGTTTCTTTGAATGAAATGAAAAAAGCAATACAAGAAAAAAAAGGTAAAAAGCTTCTTTGTATTACCATAGATGATGGATATAAAGACAATTACACAAAAGGCTTAGACGTTTTTAAAAAGCATAATGTACCCTTTTTAATTTATGTAACACCCGGTATGATAGAAAAAGACTTTATTTATTGGTGGTATATTTTAGAAGATATTATAAATTCTAATGAAAAAGTAACGTTATCAACAGGGGAAACATTTGATTGCTCTACAACAGAAGAAAAAGGAAAATCATTCCTTGCTATTAGGCAAGTTATCTTAACACTCGATCAAAAAAAATTACTAGAAGAACTTCCAAAACTATTACATAATTACAAAATCGATATACATGCATATAACGACACTCTACCCTTATCATGGCAAGAAATAAAAAATCTTACAAAAGAGCCACTTGCAACAATTGCACACCATACGTACTCTCATTTTTCATTTAAGGCATCAACCTATGCTGAAATTGAAGCAGATATGAATAAAGCAGACAATCTTTTTGAAAAACACATAGGTAAAGTGCCAGAGCATTTTGCCTTTCCTTTTGGCTGCGAAGCAATTAACGACGGCCACATAGAATACATAGAAAAAAGAGGTTTTTCAACATCTGCAACAACTGAAGAAAAACCTATTTTTAATAATACTAATATCTTTGCATTACCAAGATTTTTTATATCAGAGCGCAATACAAAAGACTTCTTTTGTAAACTATAAAGAGAGAAACATGACATCTACCCTATCAATTATCACCATTAACTACAACAACATAGATGGTCTCAAAAAAACAATCGAAAGCGTTGTTACACAAACTGAAACAGACTTTGAGTATATTATCATAGATGGGGCTTCAACTGACGGTAGCTCAGAACTTATAAAGGAATATGCAGAGCATCCTGAATATGGAAAAAAAATTACCCATTGGGTTTCAGAGCCAGATACCGGTATTTATAATGCAATGAATAAGGGAATTAGTAAGGCAAATGGTGAATATCTTCATCTGCTAAACTCTGGCGATTGGTATGAACCGGATGCGTTACATCATATTTTGTCAAAACTAAAAGAAGAAAAGCCGGATGCACTTTTATCAATGTTGCATTTCTATAGTAAGGACATCTTACTTCATTCTGAGCTGAGGTATAAAGAATCGTTGTATACAAGTGCAATTTTGCACCAAGGTCTTATATATAAAAAATCTTTGCATGATACAGTTGGTCTTTATGATGAACAATATAGGTATGCAGCAGATTACAATTTTTGTGTAAAAGCTTTTCTTAAAAAAAATATTCTTTTTTCATATGTTTATACCCCATGTGTAAACTTTGATTTAGGTGGAGTCGGTGAATCAAAAAAATCACGTGAAGAATTTTTAACTATTCAAGATAGAGAAGGCTTTGGTCTTAAACCTCTACCATTATATAAAAAAATTCTAAAGTATATTACACCATACGGACTCTTAGTGTTACGAAGAAAAATGCAATAAAAAGTAGTAGGCTAAAATGAAAGATAAAATAACAGTAATAATAACTATAAGAAACCGCGAAGCTTGGCGAATAGAACACCAAGTTAAATCAATTAGAGAAAATGGTGCTAGTCCACACTTTCACATAGTTGATTACGGTTCAGATAGCACTTATGCAACAGAATATGAAGAAATATGCAAAAATCTTAATTTACAATACACGCACATGTATTCAGAAGGCTTACCATGGAATAAGTGTCGAGCTCTAAATTATGGTGCAAAAATAGCAACTACCCCCTTTATTGTAACATCAGATGTTGATATGATTTATGAAGGAAACCCTTTTCAATGGTGTTTAGAAAATTATAGCGATAAACACATGTATCACATTGAAACATATTGGCTACCTTCAAACGGCGATAAACACAAAGCAACATATGCAGGACATGGAAACTCAGGCGGTTTTCAATTTATTTCTAAAAAAGCCTTTGAAGAAATTAAGGGTTATGATGAAAGGATAGTATATTGGGGTGCTGAAGATATTGATTGGCCTGACAGACTCACCCTGCAGGGATATACACAAATATGGATACCTAAGGACTTTAAAATATATCACCAATGGCATAGTAAAGAAGAAAACGGTTATAAACGACCTATAACTGCATCATATAATACAAGTAAATTTGTACTAGAAAACAAATTTGAACCGGTATTAAGTAAAAATTGGGGAAAAACATTAGAAAAAAAAGATCGCCCCATTTTAGAGAAAATTTCAAGTAATAACGCAAAAGAACTTGTTTTTTCAGAAGATACTCTTATATTTCATGAAAATATAGACAGAATCTATAGCTCTAAAAATGATGGTTTTGTAAAAATTTCACTTGGTAATAGGCTTAAAAAACGCCCATTAGATATATTGCGATACAAGATGCAAAAAGTATTAAAACCATTTTGTGCACTAACAGGAAATAAAATCCAAGCAAATGTAAATTCAAACTTTGACACATTGTATGCTGTTTTGCCGGTATTGCAGCAAAATGGCTTAATCGATTATTACATAAGCGCAGACTTATCCGAAGTGTATTTACTTTGGAAATAACCATACGTTAACCATACTTAAAAATAGGTTAACGTAAAAAAGAACATGTACCCGTTTGGAAACAAAAAATAATCTGTGTAATCTGTGGTTTAAAAACCTGAAACAAACATAGATCCTTCAAGGGTGTAAGATAATTAGGAATTAGGAATTACAAATATAAATTAGGAGAAAAAAATGAATATTTCAATGATTGGAACAGGCTATGTGGGCTTAGTAAGTGGTACGTGTTTTTCAGAAATGGGAAATACAGTATGGTGTATTGATATTGACGAAAAAAAAATAGACAATTTAAAAAAAGGCATTCTACCTATCTATGAGCCAGGCTTAGAAGAAATGGTTTTAAGAAACCATAAAGATGGAAGGCTTTTATTTACAACAAATTATAAAGAAGCTATTCCAAGTTCTTCTGTTTGTTTTATTGCAGTAGGCACGCCCCCGGGTGAAGATGGCTCTGCAGATGTGTCATATGTTCTTGCTGCAGCACGTTGCATAGCACAAGAAATGACAAACTATACGGTAATTGTAGATAAATCAACGGTTCCTGTTGGAACATCAGAAAAAGTTAAAGCTGCAGTCCAAGAAGTTCTCGATAAACGCGGTGTTTCTATAGAGTTCGATGTTGTATCAAATCCAGAATTCTTAAAAGAAGGCGTTGCAATAGAAGACTTTATGAGACCCGACCGTGTAGTAATAGGTTCTGAATCTGTTAAAGCAAAAAAAGTAATGGAAGAACTTTACGAGCCATTTGTTTCAAACGGCCATCCACTCATTAATATGGATATAAAATCTGCAGAAATTACAAAGTATGCAGCAAATGCAATGCTTGCTACCCGTATTAGTTTTATGAATGAAATTGCAAAGCTTTGTGAAATTGTTGGCGGGGACGTAAAAGCGGTTCGTAATGGTATCGGAAGCGACGACCGCATTGGTATGAGCTTTTTATATGCTGGTTGCGGTTACGGTGGTTCTTGCTTTCCAAAAGATGTAAAGGAACTTGTAGCCGTTGGTAAAAGAAACGGCATAGAGATGAAAATTGCAGAAGCGGTAGAAGAAGTAAACGATGAGCAAAAGCTTGTAATTGTAAACCAAATAGTTTCTAAATATGGTGAAAACTTAAAAGGGAAAACATTTGCTCTATGGGGCTTATCATTTAAACCTCAAACTGACGACATGAGAGAAGCACCATCAATTACCATTATTACAGAATTGGTAAAACGCGGAGCAAAGGTAAAAAGCTATGATCCAGAAGCTTACGATATGGCAAAAAAATATTTAGAAAACATACCAGCCAATGCTATTTCCTATGAAGAAAATCAATGGGATGCATTAGAAAGCGCAGATGCACTCATTCTAGTAACTGAATGGAAGCAATTCCGCCAACCAGACTTTAATAAAATTAAAAACACATTAAAAGAAGCCGTAATTTTTGATGGTAGAAACCAATACAGTATTACCACTATGAAAGAAATGAATATTGAGTATTACTGCATCGGCCGAAAGGTGTAGGAGAAATAAATGAAAAATGAAAAAACTATACTTGTAACAGGTGGTGCAGGATTTATCGGCACACACCTTTGTACAAGGCTTTTAAATGAAGGCAACAATGTTATTTGTCTTGATAACTTTTTTACCGGTACAAAAGAAAACGTACTTTCTCTTATGAATAACCCTCGTTTTGAACTCATACGCCACGACGTTACAGAAGAAATTAGGCTCGAAGTAGACGAAATTTATAACCTCGCCTGCCCTGCATCTCCTATTCATTATCAATATAATCCCATAAAAACAATGAAAACGTCTGTTTTGGGTGCTATGAATATGCTTGGCCTTGCAAAACGAGTAAAGGCAAAAATATTACAAGCTTCTACAAGTGAAGTTTACGGAGACCCGTCAGTTCATCCACAAGTTGAAAGCTATTGGGGAAATGTAAATCCTATTGGTATTCGTTCTTGCTACGATGAAGGAAAACGAGCATCAGAAACACTTTGTATGGACTACCACAGACAAAATGATGTAAACATAAAAATTGTTCGAATATTTAATACCTATGGGCCAAATATGCACCCAAAAGATGGGCGTGTGGTAAGTAACTTTATAATGCAAGCTCTTCGAGGTGAAGACATTACCATTTATGGCGATGGCTCACAAACTAGATCATTTTGCTATGTAGACGACCTTGTAGATGGTTTTATTAGAATGATGGCAACCGACAATGAAATGATTGGTCCTATAAACCTTGGAAACCCAGGTGAGTTTACTATGATAGAACTTGCAGAAAAAGTTTTAAGCCTAACTGGTAGTAAATCTAAGCTCATTTTTGAACCACTACCACAAGATGATCCAAAACAGCGAAAACCAGATATTACATTAGCACAAAATCATTTAGGCTGGGAGCCTAAAATTGCATTAGAAGAAGGCTTAAAAAAGACAATTAGCTATTTTAAGGACTTTGTATAAGTATGGATATAAAAATACTTTTAAATGCAATTCCCTTTGAACTTGAAAGAGCAATTGCAAAAAATATAAATACACGCTTAAAAAGGCGCCCTTCAAGTGCCCCCTTTTTAAGTGGCGATACCTTTAGAGCCTTTGCAGATGTGTTGTATGATGAAACAAAAAAATGTACAGCAGAAGATATAAAAGAAGGTAGTATTGTTTTTGTAAATAATAGAATGCTTCACTCTTTTATTAAAGATATTTTTCCAAATATTACCCAAAAATTTATTTTACTTACTCACCAGGATGATATAAATATTACAAACACACAAGAATTTATAGCTATAGCCGATACCAATAATGTTATACACTGGTTTGCCCAAAACTGTACCCTAGAACACAAAAAAGTTACGCCTCTTCCAATAGGCTTAGAAGACACATGGCTACACAACGCCGGCTATGTAAAAGATTTTACATTACTTGTAAAAAATAAAAAAAGCAAAAAAAATCCAAAAATTGTAGTAGCCTTTACCATGGGAACAAATGCCGATGCACGTTTTGAATGTTATAGAGCTCTGTGGCGAAAACCTATAACAAATGAATTTCCAGGAAGCTTAACTTGCAGGCAATATAGAAACTTATTAAAACAAGCCATGTTTGTTGCATCACCTGAAGGCAACGGCCTAGATTGTCACAGAACATGGGAATCTATATACCTTGGAGTTGTTCCAATCGTAAAGCGCAATTATATGACTGAATATTTTGCTTCGCTAAGCTTGCCTATTTGGATTATTGATTCGTGGGATGAAATTGCTAATTGTAGTGAGGAAGAATTAACAAAAAAATATAATGATATCATGCTAAAAAGTAAAACAGAAGCAGCATATTTTGATTATTGGAAAAAATTAGTAAGAGATAAACTAAAAGGATATTAGTTATGAATGCAGTAATTGTACACATGGGAGAAAAATATTTATCCTACATTACCGACTCTATTGAACAGTTTTTCTTATTTAATAAAACTTCTAAGTTATATTGTCTCGTAGATCATAATTTTCAAGAACTACAAGATTTAAGAAAAACATATAATAATTTAGAAATTGTTCTTTCATCATCACTAAAAAAATCATTTAGTCATTGGTTTTTCTTAAAATTTAATAGAAATGCATATAACACATGGAGAAGTGGTTTTTGGCGGTACGTAATTGAACGATTCTTTTTATTAGAAGATTTTTTAAGAGAAACAGGGGAAACAAACATTCTTCATTTTGAATGCGACAATTTAATTTACCAAGATATTTCTCAATATTCAGAGTATTTTTATAGTTTAAAAAAAATAGGCCTTATTATTGACTCAAATACACGCTGCATTCCCTCTATAATGTTTATTCCAAATGCACAGTCAATTGCAGCATTTTGCAGGTTCTATAATCTACAGTTCACATTAAGACCTTACATTAGTTCAGTTAACAGTAACGATATGATAGCTTTTGCAAAATTCAGAAATAGATATCCTTTTAAATGTATTACGCTACCTATAGTATTACCCCAATATGCAAGTGAAAATACATTAACTTCAGAAAAAATTCCGGTAACTGAACCAAACTTATTTTATGAAGAATTTAAGAATACACAGTGTGTTTTTGATGCTGCTGCGTATGGACAATATATTGGAGGTAGAGATGCGAGGAATTTAGAAACTCCTGATACAATAAATGCAAGTTATATTAATGAGCATTCTGTTTGCAATCCTCTAATCGCTCCTGTAACTTGGGAAAAAGACAAGTTAAAATTATTAAAGCCTTTTGTTGAATATCCTAAAGGTACATTATACCCACTCTTTAACCTTCACATACATTCAAAGGAACTATACAAATATCGTTCGGACAAAGTAATACTATGAAAAACACAATTGCTATAAAACTTTTTGCAGGTCTCGGAAACCAAATATTTCAATACATTTATGGCCAATACCAAGTTAGGCACTGCACAAAGGTTACATTTTTACAAGATACAAAGGTAGATGATTTTAGTAACGTATTTAAGATAAATAAAGATGTACTAAATAAATGTACATATATAAAAATAAATTCAAGAATTGCTAATTTTACTTTCAAATTTTGGCATAAGTATATACTAAAAAATTACTATACAGAGTACTTCCAAGATAAATTTTATGCTCTAGATATGGAACCCTTATTAAACATGGTGCTACAGTTTAAGTATGAAGAAGGCTATAAAAATACATATGAATACAAAACAATAAAAGAAGCAGAGTCAGTTTCACTCCATATACGAGGTGGCGACTATCATAAAGAGCCCAAGTATGCAAATATTTGTACAAAAGAATACTATCAAAATGCAATTAATACAATTTTAGAAAAACAACAAAACGCACATTTTTTTGTTTTTACAAATGACACAAACTATGCACACTCTATAACTGCCGGTTTTGAAAACATCACATACGTAAAAAATGCTAATTTTAGTAAAGATCCTGGCTTTGATTTATATTTAATGTCGAAGTGTAAACACAACATAATTGCAAACTCAACTTTTAGTTGGTGGGGAGCATTCATAAATAATAACAAAACTAAAATAGTATTATGCCCCTCTAAGTGGACTAATGCAGAAAATGATGTAATAGATAATTTTGCTATACAAGATTGGATAAAAATATAAGTAATAAACTAGATTCCGGTTATATCAACAGATCAATAATTATAAATCTGTGTAATCTGTGTAATCTGTGTAATTCTTACGGATAATAAAGGATGAAGTCATGCAAGAACAACCAATAAACTGCCCAGTTGCAATGATTATTTTTAATCGCTACGATAATGCACACCAAGTACTCAATCAAGTGCGTAAAGTACAGCCACCAAAACTATACATAATTGCAGATGGGCCAAGAGAAGATAAAAACGGTGAAAAAGAACTTTGCGAAAAAACAAGAAGCATTGTAAACGAAGTAGATTGGAAATGTGAAGTTATTACTCACTTTGCAGAAAAAAATATGGGTTGCAAAGATAGAATATCAACAGGTCTCACATGGCTTTTTACACAAGTTGAAAGTGCAATAATTTTAGAAGATGACTGCCTACCCTCTTTGAGCTTTTTTCCCTATTGCGAAGAACTATTAGAAAAATATAAAGATGATGAGCGTATAATGATGATATCCGGTAATAATCATGCGTTTGCAAATGAACATACTCCGGGCGTTGTAGCAGGCGACAGTTATTATTTTACCCGTCATGTGCACATTTGGGGTTGGGCAACATGGAAAAGAGCATGGAATGCTTATGATATTACAATGTCAAAATGGCCTGAGTTTAAGAAAATGAAATATCTTAAGTCTTTTTTCCAAAAGCCTTCACTCAACTTTTTCTGGGAAAATCATTTTGATATTTATTATAAGAAGAGAGTTAATGCATGGTCAGGCATATGGAATTTTGCAGTATGGTCTCAAAGCGGATTATGTATTGCACCATGCGTAAATCTTATAGAAAACACTGGGGTTTCAGAAGGTGCAACTCATACAACAGGTTATGATATCTATTTAAGTTTACGAAAACAAGATTTAGTTTTGCCACTACAACACCCTAGTGTTGTAGCAGAAAACAGACTACTTGATGACAGAGAAATGAAAATACGTTTTAAAGAATTAAAACGATTGCCATACCCTTTTGCAAAATGGGCTTCAAAATTAAAATGGTTTTTAAAGGATTTAAGAAAATGAAAAAAATTAAGCGTATTTTTGTAACACTTTATTGCATTGCATTAAAAGTAATTATTTTTATAGCAATCTTGTTAGGAATTAATCCCCAAAAAAAAATAAAACCAACCAGTGATATAATATTATCTTTCACAAGTTATGGAGTTCGGCTAAAAAATTGCACTTGGCTTGCAGCATACTCTATGCTAATGCAAACAATAAAACCTGAAAAAATTATTTTATGTCTAGATTACTCATACAAAAAAATAAAACTCCCCTATCCAATACGAAAATTACAAAAAATGGGCATAACAATTGAATATTGCAATGATACACGTTCATATAAAAAACTTATTCCAGCTATAAAGCAATATCCAACAAAAATAATCATTACTATCGATGATGACATATATTATTCTGAAAATCTTATAAGGAATTTATACGAAGAACATCTTAAAAATACAAACAATGTTTGTGCAACTGTTGTACGTGGCCTAATATTTGATGAAAAAAGGAACCCTTTACCATATACAAGATGGAAACGAGATATAACAGAGTCTGATACACAGCTTTTTGCAGTTGGATATGGAGGAATTCTCTATCCACCTCAAGCAATAAATACAAAATATTTACAAGAAGAAGACTTTATGAAAATAGCACCTAGTGCAGATGATATTTGGTTTTTTGGTGCAAGAATAAAAAGTGGAGTAAATCTTGTTCAAGCAAATAACTATAAAATAATATATCACCCAGTTAATTATCTTTATGAAAGGCTACACAAAAATGAAGGTTTAACAGAGCAAAATGTTCATGAAGGTAAAAACGATATCCAATTACGAGATACCTTAAAACATTTTGATATAACATTTTAATACATTAGTAAAATCATATAAATATAAAAAAAACTCTAGCAATTTTATAAAATATATAGTAAAATGTTAGCAGGACGTTATAATTTTTATAGTGCGCTATACAAAATAAAAAAGAGGCTTATATACTGATTATGTCTAAATCTACACCCGACATAACATTTATTCTTCCCATCTATAAAACACCTGAGGCGTTTTTGACAAAGTGTGTTCAGTGTGTCATCAATCAAACACATGCAAATATAGAAATTTTATTAATAGATGACGGTTCGCCTGATAATTGTCCATCTGTTTGCGATAACTTAGCAAAAGAAGATACAAGAATTACTGTAATTCATCAAAAAAATGCAGGTGTTGGT
>CAYJJW010000059.1:0-12126 GCA_964370555.1 uncultured Treponemataceae bacterium
CGGTTGGCTCAATGCTCTTAGGTGTTGCAACAAATCCACAGTACCGAAAAAAAGGCCTTGCATCAATTCTCGTTGCAAAAGCCTGTAAAGACCAATTTGAAAAAGGTAAAAAATTTGTAGTACTCTTTTTTGATAACCCAGAAGCCGGTTCATTATACCAAAAACTGGGCTTTAATGAAATTGGTGGGTACACCGTATTACAAAATAATACGTAAAAATCACCCAAATATCCCGTCACCTCGAGTATTGCCGAGAGGTCTCTTCACAAATGAGATTTCTCCACGCACGTATCGAAATGACGTTACACAACTTACCCAAATAAAGCCTTGTTTTCGGCAAATACTTTATCAAAAATGGCGGCACATTCTACCGTATCTTTTTGAGTCATGATGTCACTTTCTAAATGCCCTTCTTCAATTCGCTTTATTGCATGGGCAATTTCAAATTCAAAGCCATTTAAACGCTCTGTTTCAAAAACTTCTACAGTTCCGTCATCCAACTTCAATGTAGCCTTGTCAACAGAAAAAGGATCTTCTATTCTAATACTTCCCTTAGTTCCATAAATTATGCAATAATCATCAATGTCACAGGTAAACGAACTCATAAAGGTTGCAATTGAGTCGGTAAAACGAGCAACAATACATGCTGTTGCATCAACTTGTTTAGAGGCATCCGTTTCGATAAAAGACTTTATTTCCAATAATTCTTGACCTACAAGGAAGGTTGTGTTATGAATTGAATATACACCAATATCATAAAGGGCACCACCTGCTAATTTTGGATTCACTAACCGATGATTTGGATCATCGGGAGCTTTAAACCCTAAACGATAATCTGCAAGTTTTACCGTACCAATTTTGCCGGAGGTAATCCATTCTTTAGCCTTTGTTAAAGATGGAACAAAGCGTGTCCATAGGGCTTCCATCACAAAGAGATTTTTTGCTCTTGCTTTAGCAAAAATATCTTCTGCATCTTTTTGAGTTAAAACCATGCATTTTTCACAAATTACATGCTTATTATATTTAATACAAAGTAATAAGTTTTCGTAATGAAAGTTATGTGTAGTACAAATATACACACAATCAATGTCGGCATCTTTTAACATTGCTTCATAGCTATCATAAAAAGATGGAATTTCCATTTCTTTTGCATATACTTCTGCTTTCCCTGGTGTTGCAGATGAAACTGCTACTACTTCAGCGTTAGGAAGAAGCCTACTTGCTCTAATAAATTTTTTGCCAATAAGGCCTGCACCAATTAATCCAATTTTCATATTTTACCTCTCTTATTTTCCGAAACTTCTTGAAACTTCAAAGGCTTTTTTTGCCCCAGCAATTACAGTTCCTCTAAAGCCTTTTTCTTCTAAGGTGTCAAGAGCTTTAATAGTAATACCACCTGGAGAACAAACACCATCTTTTAACACACCGGGATGAAGCCCTGTTTCCAAAACCATCGCCCCTGCTCCCTTTAACATTTGTGCTGCGTAAATATAGGCTTGTTTTCGTGTCATACCAAATTGAACCCCTGCATCAGCTAAAGCTTCAATAAACATAAAACCGTATGCAACACCAGAACCACTTAACGCAGTTACTGCATCTAATAAAGGCTCTGTAACTTGCTCTACAATTCCTGCTTTTTTTAATAAAAGACTTAATTTTTCAATATTTTCTTTATTAACAGAATCGTTTGCACTTAAGCCAATCATACCTTCACCAACATGGCAAGGCGTATTTGGCATTAATCGAATAATTGATACCGTTTTT
The DNA here is from genome assembly GCA_964370555.1 of uncultured Treponemataceae bacterium. Lineage (GTDB taxonomy): Bacteria > Spirochaetota > Spirochaetia > Treponematales > Treponemataceae > CAYJFX01. The sequence continues at coordinate 1,764 of CAYJJW010000059.1, forward strand.
TTAAACTTTTCAGGAACACAATCATATAAATCTTGAAGCGACACCCCTGCAGCAACCGACACAAGAGTTCCGGAATATGAATCTATACCCTTAAACAAATTTTCGACTGCACTTTTTATTACATAGGGTTTAACTGCAAGGATAATATATTCGCACGTATTTTTTATTAAATCACTTTCTTCTTTTACCGTAAAGGCATTAATTTCAGATGCGATTTTTTCAGCCTTCTGAGAAGTTCTGTTAAAAAGGATAACATTTCCATTATCAACAGCCTTTGAAACTCCACGAATGAGAGCTCCTCCCATTTCACCACAACCAAGTAACCCTACTTTTGTATTATTCATAACTTTTTATTCCTCTGTATAAAAAAGTGTTCCGGGAGCATCCCCACTCACCAATTTTTCTAAAATTTTCTCTGTAGAACCGTTTGCCAAAATCATAGAAATTCCATATTCTTGTACTTTTTCTGCAGCTTCTATTTTCGTAACCATCCCACCGGTTCCAAAATCACTTTTGCTATCCATGCTTATTTCTTCTTTTAGCTTTGGAATATCGGTAACGGTTTCTACAAGTTTTGCATCTTTATGTTCTTTTGGATTTTTATTATACACGCCATCAATATCGCTAAAAAGTATGAGTGCATCAGCACCCCACAGTATTGCCGTTAGGGCACTTAAATTATCATTGTCTCCAATGCTAATTTCTTCAAATGATACGGAGTCATTTTCATTTATAACAGGAATAACACCTTCGTCAACAAGTGTAAAAAGGGTGTTTCGCATGTTCAGAGTTCTTTGTTTGTCGGCAAAGTCGTCTTTTGTAATGAGTAATTGCCCGATATGCATTCCATGTTTCATAAAAGACTCAAGCCACTGTTTCATAAGCTCAACTTGACCAATTGCACAAAGCGCTTGGCGGTAATGAATATCTTTTTTACGTGTCCAACATTTTAATGTTGAAAGTCCTGCAACTTGTGCTCCCGATGAAACAATAACCAATTGCTTGCCTTTTTCAATAAGCTTTTCACATTGCTTTGCAAAATTATTCATCCAGTCTATATTTATTGTACCGTCTTCTTTTGCAAGCGTATTTGAACCAATTTTAATTACTATTTTTCGAGATTTTGAGAGTGTTTCTTGTATTGTCATCGCACTAAACCTTCTGCATCTATAATATATTTTATGGTTGTAAGAGCTGTTAAACTCATAGGGCCTCTTGCATGAAGTTTTTGAGTGCTTATGCCAAGCTCTGCTCCGAAGCCAAATTCGCCCCCGTCGGTAAAGCGGGTAGATGCATTAACGTAAACACAAGCGGCATCAACATTTTGCTGAAAGTATCGAGCATTGCTAAGATTTTTTGTTACAATTGCCTCGGAGTGTTTTGTGTTATGAGTATTAATATGCTCAACAGCTTCTTCTAAGGACGATACAATTTTTATAGCAACAATAAAATCTAAGAACTCTGTATTGAAATCTTCTTCTATAGCATGTACAAGATTTTTTGTTTTCGCATTTTTTTCTAAAATTGTATAAGATTTTTCATCTGCTCTAATTTCACACCTATCTTTTAAACGTTCAATTAAGGATGGTAAAAACTCATGTGCGCACTCTTCATGTACAAGTATACTTTCTAAAGAATTGCAAGCTCCAGGACGCTGCATTTTTCCATTTTCTGCAATATTTACTGCCATATCAATATCAGAGTCTTTATCGACAAAAAGATGGCAAATACCACTTCCTGTTTCAATAACAGGGATTCTTGCATTTTCAACTACCATTTTTATAAGGTCTGCACCACCACGAGGAAGCACAATATCGATAAGCCCACGTGCGTTAAGTATTTGCCCCACTTCTTCTCTTCCGCCTTCGGTAAGAAAAAGTGCATTTGCATACTCTGTATGTACTAAAGAAAGTCCTTCTTTTATTGCCGCAACAATTGCCTTATTAGATTCAAGTGCACTGGAACTTCCCCGTAAAAGAATTGCATTCCCGCTTTTCCATGCAAGGGCAAAGGCATCAACAGTAACGTTAGGACGAGATTCATATATAATAGAGGCAACCCCAATAGGAACCCTCATCTGTTTTATGTTTAAACCAGTTTCAGTTTTCCACCCACTAAGTATTTCCCCTACAGGGTCTGTTTGAGATATAATTATACGGATACTCTCAGCAATGCCAGTCATGCGTTCATTATTTAACATTAAACGATCAACAAGACTTTCCTTCATGCCTGCTTTTCGAGCACGTTCAACATCATCAGTATTTGCACTAAGAATTTGTTGTGTATTATTGCTTAGTGATTCGATTACTGATTCAAGAGCTATATTTTTTTCTTTTGCAGTGAGGTTTGCTATTATATGAGATGCTTTTCGTAAGGATTTAAAAATCGAATCATTAATCATGAGAACCTCTAAAAAACAATAGATAAAATTACATTAATAGGCGTAATTCTTGCGGATATTTTTCTAAAATTTTATTAGTAATTTGCTAGAAACAACATTCCCAGAATTATATACAGTCTTCCAACTTTTATATCTTTCGGCATTTGTGTACTAAGACTTTTTAAAAACCACCAAAAAACTCCAAATCCGGGGTCTATTCTGAGTGCATATTCTGAAAAATCGTCTTTTTTTGATAATGATCCAAACATTAAGAACACCGACTCATTTAAAAGATCTATAAAATCTTCATAAATCTTCGCATAGTCATTATTTTTTAAACAGTCACAAACTTCATCGAGCTTATATAAAACTTGGTCTTTTAAAACCTCGTCAGACTTTTCTACCCATGTTTTTTGTATTAATAGAGTTAAATTATTATGAAAACTGTTTATGAGAGTTTTTTCAGTTTCGTCCTGAGCTCCCTCTGCTAAATTTTCAAAAATTTCTTGTGCCCCAAATACCTCTGCAATAACTCTTCCGCCTCGAATAACATGCGCTTTCTTTGGGTTTGCAATGACATCCTCCATTGCATGTACAACCTCTGCTGAAACACATTGTTCGAGTAAACTTTCTGAAAATAAAGATACTTTCTTCATAACCTATAGGGTACACGTTTATGCAATTTTTATCAATACCCTAAGGGCAAAACAAACAGTATTTTTGACTATTTATCCTTCTAAATTTGAAAGCCAAAGCGCAACATGGGCATCACTTGGCATTCTCCAATCTCCCCTTGGAGATAGGCTAATAGAACCTATTTTTGGTCCATCAGGAAGGCAAGAACGTTTAAACTGCTGAGAAAAAAAGCGCTTTATAAAGAGAATTAGACGATTTTTTATTTCTGTTTTTGAAAACTTTTCATCTTTTTCGCCTGCCTTAAAAGCATGCTCGGCCAAAAATTGAATTTTATCAGGAGAAAATCCCCATCGAACAAAATAATAAAGAAAAAAGTCATGTAAATCGTAAGAACCAAGAATTTCTTCTGTTGCTTGAACTTCTTTTCCATCTGTTGCAGGAATAAGCTCTGGGCTTACAGGGGTTTCAAGAACATCGTGTAAAACCCTTGCCAACTCTTGCTTTCCTTCTTGAATAGCACTTGCCTCATAATAACGCACTAAATGACGAACAAGCGTTTTTGGAACAGAGGCATTTACTCCATACATAGACATGTGATCGCCATTGTATGTAGCCCATCCCAGTGCGAGCTCAGATAAATCTCCCGTTCCGATAACTATGCCGTTAACGGCATTAGCCATATCCATTAAAACTTGTGTTCGCTCCCTTGCTTGAGAATTTTCAAAGGTTGCATTATGAATATTTTTGTCGTGTCCTATATCATCAAAGTGATGTAAAACAGCCTTTGTTATAGGAATTTCTTTTAATGCAACACCGCTTTCTTTTGCAAGAAGACACGCATTATGATATGTTCTGTCTGTAGTTCCAAAGCAGGGCATAGTTATTGCGATTATTCCTTGTAAGTCCAGTTTTAAATACTTAAAAGCTTCAACAACAATAAGAAGTGCAAGGGTTGAATCTAATCCCCCAGAAAGCCCTATTACGGCTGTAGAACAATTCATATGTTTTAAACGTTGTACTAACCCTGCAGTTTGCATTTGAACAATTTCTCTACATCTTTCAACTACAGCATTTGCATCACTTGGAATAAATGGATAAGGGTCTACATGACGACAAAGAGGTTGAATAAGCTCATGAAGTTGTACTTCATGAGAAACATATTCGTTTTTATACAATGAAGCGCATGATGCAAACGAAGTATTTTTTCTGCGCTCTTGTAAAAGTTTTTCGGTGTCAATATCTGAAACGCAAAAACTATCCTCCGCAAATGGAAGACTTTCTGCTAAAATAGCACCGTCTTCACCTATTAGATTATGGGCAGAAAACACTAAATCTGTTGTAGATTCCCCTCTTCCTGCATCTGCATAAAGGTATGCACACATAAGACGTGCAGAATGAGATGAAACCAAAAGACGACGATAATCATTTTTTGAAACTGCTTCATTACTTGCAGAAAGATTTACAATTATTGTCGCTCCATTTTGTGCATGACGAGTGGAGGGAGGGCATGGAACCCATAAATCTTCGCAGATTTCAACTGCAAAGCGTACATCGGCGTTTGATTGCGCATAAAATAATTGGTTAGTTCCAAATGGAACTGAATATGGTTTATTATTTGTACCTAAAACTTGTACCGTTTGCATTCCTTCAAAGGCGGGGGTAAAGTGACGTTTTTCATAAAACTCTGAATAGTTTGGTATATGTGTTTTTGGTACCAAGGCTATAACATGGCCGTCTGAACAAACGGCTGCAACATTATACAAAGCTCCTTCGAATGCAAAGGGAAGTCCTACAACAGCCGTAACAGCCTTATTTTTTGTATGATTTGCGATTTTAGCTAAAGCTTTTAACGCTTCTTTTTGTAATGATCGCTGAAAAAATAAATCTGAGCAAGTATAACCTGTTATACATAGCTCAGGAAACACAACAAGAGAAACACCCTTTTTTTGAGCTTTTTCAATGAGAGAAACTATTTCTTGTGCATTTTTTTCACAATCGGCAACATGTACCGCTGGACTTGCACACGCAACACGAATAAATCCATACATAAGGGTATTATACCGCTAGCGGGCTTTAAAAACAAGTGTCATCCGCAGATTCCACAGATTAATAGGATTTTTACGAACAAACCCATTAAGATAATAATACAAAAAATTCTAAAACTAAATACCATAAAAAAAATTTTACATCTTATTTTATACTTGGTGGTAAAGCGATATAATTTTTCAAACACTCAAAGATAGAAATCTGTGTAATCCTTTAATCTGTGGTTATATCCTTTCTCCACATCCAGGTGAGTTCGTGTTTGTTATACTGCATATGTTGTATATAGGTATTGGGGATTTTTGCAAATTCGTCAATTAAAGCCCAATCGGTTTCGCCTTGAATTTTAATTGAGCAAATCATGTTTTTTGTAAGCCCTGAATCTATCCACTTATTTACCCACTCTAAAAGGCGCTCGGGGTAGCAAATAACATCTGAAAAAACCCAATCAAAGTTTCCAAGCTCTTTGGGAGGGAGTGTAAATGCATCGTGTGTTTTAAACTCTACAAGGGGATTTTTCATTAATCGCTTATCAAGCTCGCTTCTATCTACGGCAAACACATTGCATCCAAGCTCTGTTAGCACCCATGTCCAACCGCCAGGACAAGCCCCTGCATCAAAACACCGCTCACCACTTGTTGGAAGCGAGCCAAAACGATGGTTAAAACGCACTAGAGCTTCTTCAAATTTTAAATATGCCCTACTCGGTGGATTTTCATGATCTTCAATTAAAGTGATATTTCCTGCAGGGAAAAGTGAGGTGCTTTTTGGAAACACAAGGGCTGTATTTTTATCTATAAGAGAAAAAAGGCCTATATCTGAATGGGGCACATCAAAAGGAAAAGGCTTTAATTTTGTGTTTATGTACGGAAGTTTTTCTTGAATAAGAGTTGCTCGTCTAAAATGTTGATATGAGTACGGAGCCCAATTTCGCTGTATTTTTCTAAGCTCATTAGAGATTTGCGAAATAGATTCAAAAGAAAGTTCATACACTTCACGAAGAGATGTTTTTGCCCATGAAGGCTCAACAAAACTTTCATTTTCATAATAGAGAAGATTTTCATATTCTTTGGGCTCAGTTTTGTAGCCAAATCGCCTTGTAAGCTCATCTTTTAATTGTTTTTTATGCTCATCAAATGCAAGATATGCAACACCTTGTAACTTTTTCATTATTTTTCCTTTTTTTACTATCCGCAACCTGCGTTACCGGGCGAAGCGGTATCCTTTTGCCGAAGGCAAAAGATACAAGCGTAGCACGGGACGGCTGAAAGCCGGAACGCCCCCCCTCCGTCAACTTCGTTGGCACCTCCCCTAAAGGTGAGGTTTGCTATCCATCTACGCCCTAATTAATAACTCGTAATTAGTACCTAGTAGCTAATCTTTAACCACCATAACTTTTCGTGTTTCATCAATTCCAGGCCCTACAATACGCACAAAATACATTCCGCGTGCAACTGCGTTTCCGGCTCCATTTGTTCCATCCCAAGTAAAGTAATGATTTCCTGCAGTTTTTCGCCCCCTAGAGAGCATTGTTACAACATTTCCATCTGTTGTGAGCACCGATACATTCAAGTTACCATCTTGAGGCATTATTACTTCAAGCAATACTTCTTCTCTTTTATTTGAGTTAATTACATTATTAAGTATTGTTGCTCCACCTCGCTGAGTATCTTCAAAAACTCTAAATGCAAACATGCTAAAATTTTGCAAGTCTGTTAAATCGGGAATATTTATATGATACAAAGGCGTATTTGCATCTGCAGATAAAATACCGTCAACAGAGGTTCTAACTTTTCCCATTTCAAACAAGAATTGTATTGTATAACCGCTCGTTCTAAAGATATCATCTACTCCTATACTAAAGGTATATAAGTTTCCTGATCCTGACACTGGATTAAATTCAAGCCGTTTATCATTGTAATATTCTGAAAATACCGATGCAGGGTCTGAGTATGAAGGCATCCAGAATGTAATATCTTGCCCTGTTTCTTCTTTGTAGCGTTCTGTATACGTAATAGGCTCTTCATTTGAGTCTAAATACATAATAGGAGCATCTGCTGTGTCTAATGGTAGTACTTCATTTTCTACCCTAACTTGCATGGTTATATCTCTGTGAGAATACAATCCTTTATCCCCATTAAACTCTACTATCGTAACATCGTCAATTGCAAGAGGTGTATCTATTGTAAAATCTAATGGGCTTATTGCATTTAACGGAAATACGGTATTTACACCTAAGTATGTTACAGGGAAACGCCCCAAGCTATTTACCCGAGAACCATTTTCACCAAAAATTGCTAAGTCATTTGTAAGCTCATTAGTATCTGGATTATCGGGGCGAATATTAATAGTAAATAATTCATCATTTTTCAAAGCTCTATTTAGAGTTAAAATAAGCCCTGTTGAGGTTTCTGTAGTAAACGCAACACGTGCTGAAGTTGCAACTAAATCATTTATCCTACTTGTGACATCTGCATCTCTATAAAAGGTAAACTCACCTGGCATTTGAGAAAGAGTTGCATGCCCCTCTCTACCAGAGTCAAAGTCTAGAGCTTTATTAAAGTACACAAAAACTTCTTGTGTGCCACTTACTGTATACGGAGCCAGTGTAAGTGTAATAAGAGGCGCTACAAGGTTTGCACTACTTGGCTGATAATTTGGCAAGCGATTTCCGGCTAAGTCGGTGACAAAGCCAAGACTTGCGTCATATTTTATTTTATACTGCAATGTAGGGTCTAACAACGTACTGTTAGGATACATACTTAAATATAAGCTATCCCCGGTCCCTGCTAAACTTTGCGTACCAGTTGTAAAAAATGAAGTATCATAAATATATCGTTCATATTGAGATCTAAAGGTGCCATCACTAACCGGAAAACCGGTAGTGGTTTCCAAGATTGAAAAAGCATTTGTTACACCTTGCAAGCTTGATACACGTAAACCACCTGCAGTTGAAGGAGGCTCAGGAATTACAGATACCGGTCTTGTATAATTAGGACGAGAACCACCCAGAGTATCAAGTAAGTGTCGAGGAACAGACTCACCCCATCCAAAACCATTCAGCCATTGCTCTTCACTAGGAGTAGTGTCGTTATATGAAAGTGTATTATCATGAAAGTGGAACTCAAAACGCTCAACACTTGTACCTGATGCATTAGGAATAGCCAAAATTTCAAAATCTGAGGTATCGCTCCAAGCAACATGTGCTAAAGAAGGAACAGAGGTATCCCAAACACTGTAAAGCCTTGCATCGCCTGAAATTGATGATGCACTTGTTTCAATGCTTGGTTGGAAAGTATTTGTGTGATCCAAAATGTTTTGAGCATCACTTCTATCTTTTATAGAAAGGTTTTCTAATACTGTTACCTGCCCTGAGGGACTTCTAGCACTATCAATATACCCAATATAATTATGCACCTCTAATCCTGTTACCGTTACACTTCCGTCTACATAACCTGCTATTGAAACACGGAGTCTGTGAGATTGTGTTTCATTTGTGTTACTTCCATCGAAGTTAAAGGTACGATATAGAGCATTTACATACTCGTTGTTTGGCTCTGCTTTGTTTCCGGTATTAAGCTCCCCATTTACTCGTAATAGCCCTGTAAGCTCGAGTGTAGAATTACTATTAGCAATATGTCCCAAGTCATTTGTTGCACGGATATTGATTTCACCTGTATTTAAAGGTAGTGTTGCATCACCAAAGTCTACCGCTTCAGAGTATCGAAGTTCAATAAAATTATGTGCATCATATTCCTTTTGATTTGATATAGCATTATGAACTTCTTGACCTGTAAACACTTCTGCTAAAACAGGCGATGCTCTATCTACAGTATTTGTGTAACTAACTGTTGCAATGCGGTTTTTATATTGGTCTCGTAAGGTTTCATACACATCTGCAAGTGCAATAGGAATATGCACATTTGGAATAGTGTCTCTATGTTCGGGAGGCATACCAGGGCGCCCCATGTCCGAACTTTGATCATCACCTGAGCTTGTTCCTGTTGCATCGGTATTCCACCTTTGAGAGGCCTTTGTTTCAACTTGGCTTACACGAAGATAAAAAACCGACAAGTCTCCTTTTCCATCTGTAGTTTCAGTACCTGCAGGATTTGTAAAAGAGCCAGAGAAGGCAAAACTTTCATCTCGATTATAATCATTATTTGTATGTAACTTTATTTTTGAAACCGCAGCACTAATTTCGTTATTTGAGTTTTCAATTGGAACATCAAACTCAACGCGTACAATATCGTCCGTTACGGTGTATGTTCCGCTGAGAACAACATTTTTATCGACATTATAGTCATTATCTCTAATTACCGGACGTGCAAAAGCAACTTTTGTATTTGTACTTTCTCCAGAACCATCCTTAACATCTGTCACATTTTCTGCAGCAGAAAGCCATGCAAAACCTCCGGCTGTTTTTGGGGCTACAGAAGCATTTTGAATAGATAGATTATACGCTTCTGCAAAAGCTGAACTTGCACTGTTATTATCGGGAATACTAAGAGTCCACGCCGTTGTTCCAACAAGATTTATACCATTAGCATAGAAATTTTTTCCTACTGTGATTATTTTTCCACTAAGGTCTGATAGAGTTCCTTTAAACCCACCGGTTGCTTCTTGTTGAATTGCAACATTTGTCCAAGGTGTTTCTGTAGGGAATGTTTGTAATGTTGCTTTTGCACCAACTCTTTCTATTGGAGCCACAGGATTATATGCAAATAAATCTGCTACATTGGCAGGAAGCCCTACGTAGTCGTTCGCATAACCATCGCCCAAAAGAACAACGTCGCCGTCTGTTGTAGTTAAAGAATTACCGAGTGTAACATCGCCTGTAAAGAGTACAAAATTATCGGTAACAGTAATATTTGAACCGGTATTAAAAATAACATCGTTTCCATCCCCTGCAACAATATAAAGATTATTGGGGAAGGTTGCAGATTTTGTTGCATTATTTACTGTAAAAGTGCTTGCATTTGTTATGTATACATCGCCACTTGTTACAGCTGCAAAGCTTGCAATTGTTACATCGCCATGTAATTCCATTGCATTAGCAGAAAAGCCAAATGTACTTGCAGAAACATTGGCATTAAAGCGAATATTTCCATTGTTTGCGGTAAGAGTTGCAGTGTTTCCTAATTTTGCATCTTGGGTAAAATAAATACCACCTGAACCTGCTGTTACCGTTAGTGCGTTTAAAGGTGCATCATTCCCAACCATTGCGGAAAATGTTACCGTTTGCACCATGCTACCGGAGTTACCAATTGTAAGAGATTCAGTATCGCTATCACTTGAATCACC
>CAYJJW010000060.1:0-12000 GCA_964370555.1 uncultured Treponemataceae bacterium
AATAAACTTTTCTAACATTGAAACGCTTTGGCAGTTGCCAAAGCGTTTCTTGTTTATAAATTATACTGTTTTCACCCCTAACCCAGGGAATTTAATTTTGCAAATACGTGTCACCCTGAGTGAAATCGAAGGGTCTAATTTGTGTTGATTTTTCACAATAAGATTCTTCGACAGGCTCAGAATGACACTATTTCACAACTACTAAAACAGATTATCCATAAAAATTGAATTCCATGACCCCTAACCACTTGACATTGATAGGTGTCATGTCATACTATAGACTGTATGACTGCAAATGAATTAAGATCTAAATTTATAGAATTTTTTAAAACTAAAGAACATGCTGAAATTTCAGGAAAGTCTGTAATCCCTGAAAATGATCCAACTGTATTGTTTACCACTGCTGGTATGCATCCTCTCGTTCCGTACTTAATGGGTGAACCCCACCCCGCAGGAACTCGTCTATGCGATTACCAAAAATGTATTCGAACAGGTGACATTGATTCTGTAGGAGATTCATCTCACCTTACATGCTTCGAAATGCTTGGAAACTGGTCGTTAGGTGATTACTTTAAAAATGAATCAATTAACTGGAGTTTTGAGTTTTTAACAAAACCGGAATGGCTCAATATTCCAATCGATAAAATATCTGTTACTGTTTTTGAAGGTGAAGAAGGAATTCCAAAAGACGATGAATCTGCAGAACTTTGGGCCGGTTTAGGAATTCCAAAAGAAAGAATTCATTACCTTCCAAGAGAAGATAACTGGTGGGGTCCTGCAGGTGAAACTGGTCCTTGTGGCCCTGATACAGAAATTTTTTACGACACAGGTTTAACAGCTTGTGGAAGTGATTGTCGCCCAGGATGTTCTTGTGGTAAATATATAGAAATGTGGAATAACGTTTTTATGCAGTACTTTAAAGATAAAGACGGAAATTACACTAAACTTGATAGACAATGTGTAGATACTGGAATGGGTATTGAAAGAACTGTTGCAATGCTACAAGGTAAAAAATCGGTATACGATACAGAAGTATTTAGACCAATTTTAAATAGTCTTGAAGAACTTACCGGAAAAAAATACGGTGAAGATGAAACTGTAGACACTTCAATGCGTATTATTTGCGATCACTTGCGAGCTTCTGTATTTATTTTAGGAGACCCAAAATCGGTGCTTCCTTCAAATGTTGGAGCAGGTTATGTTCTTCGTCGCTTAATTAGAAGAAGTGTGCGCCACGGAAAAAAACTTGGCCTAGATGGTGAGTTTTTAGTAAAACCAGCACAAGTAGTTATTGATAACTTTAAAATAGCGTATACAGAGCTTGAAGAAAAAAAACAAGAAATATTTGATGCTCTTAGAGCAGAAGAAGTTAAATTTTTAGATACGCTTAAAAAAGGTGAAGCAGAGTTTGAAAAACTTTTGCCTAATTTAATGCGAAATCCTCAAAAGGTAATTCCGGGGCGAGTAGCTTTCCGTTTATACGACACATTTGGTTTCCCAATTGAATTAACAGAAGAGTTAGCGCAAGAAAATGGATTCACTGTTGATAAAGAAGCTTTTGAAGAAGCGTTTAAAAAACATCAAGAACTTTCAAGAGCAGGTAGCGAACAAGCATTTAAAGGTGGTTTGGCAGATCATTCAGAACAAACTACAAGGTACCATACCGCAACGCACCTTTTACACCAAGCGCTTACAAATGTTCTAGGCGAAGGTGTTGCACAAAAAGGTTCAAATATTACTGCAGAAAGAATGCGCTTTGACTTTACACATGGTCAACCAATGACAAAAGAAGAAGTGCAAAAAGTTGAAGATATTGTTAATGAAATGATAAAAGCCGACCTTCCTGTAACTATGGAAGTTATGGATTTGGAAGATGCAAAAAAATCAGGTGCAAAAGCTTTGTTTGGTGAAAAATACGAGCAAAAAGTTAAAGTGTATTCTGTTGGCAACTTTTCAAAAGAAGTTTGTGGTGGCCCTCATGTTGAAAATACCGGAACAATGGGTACGTTCAAAATTCAAAAAGAACAATCATCCTCAGCAGGGGTGCGCCGTATTCGCGCGGTGTTAACATAAGATTGTAACTATTTACCAACTCAATTGTTGTACACTGTGTTGGAAAATATATAAAGGTAAGGAAGAGATATGAAACGATTATTGGTATTAGTTTTGGTTGCGCTAACTACATTGGCTTTTGCTAATGCTCAAAGCGATTTACAACCACTTGTAACAGTTAAACTAAATAGAACAGAATCTATTACGTTAAAACAATTAAAAGATCGTGTTGCAACATATGAAAAGCAAACAGGTTTAAACACCTTTACGGTAGAACAAAAGCGTGAAATACTTGATTCTATGATTGATGAAAAATTGGTAGTGCAAGCAGCAACAAAAGCCGGTATTACTATTACCGATTCAATGGTAGATCAAGCTTTTTTACAATCTATTTCAGCTCAAGTAGGAGCAAATATTACAGAGCAACAATTTGCTGCAATTATTCGTGAACAAAGTGGGATGTCTTTAGACGAATATTTTGAAATGCAGGTTGGAATGAATTTAGCAGAATATAAAGATTACTTTAAATCTCAATTAATAGCTCAGCAATATGTTTTAGCTACCAGGCAAGAAGAATTACAACAAAATGCAAATGTTACAGATGCAGAAATTCGCTCATTTTTTGAGATAAATAAATCTTCATTTGTTCAAAATGATATTTTAAAACTATTTTTAGTTGTTGTTCCAAAAGGAAATGACACTGCAGCTGCAAAAAAACTTGCAAGTGAATTACACAGTGATTTAAAATCAAATGATACTACATATGAAGCATTGCGTTTAAGAATGCAACAACCTGATGCAGGTTTTCAAGCAGGGGATATGTTTTTAAGCAAAGGAACTGCCGCTGCCCAACAACTTGGTATGGACTATGAAACATTACTTGATTTATTTACAAGAAATGTAGGCCACTTTGATGATATTACAGAAACCCAAACAGATTTTCAGTTTTTTGTTGTGCAAGACAAATACGATGCAAAACTGTTAAATCTTGATGATGTAGTACAACCTGATACAACGGTAACTGTGTATGAGTATATTCGTTCTCAATTATCACAACAAAAACAAGCAGCAGCTTTTGCAACAGTTGTTTCAGAGGTAACAGAGTCTTTACGCACAAAAGAAAATTTTCAAATGCTAAAGACAGATTCAGCACTTAACGAATTGTTAGATTGGTAAATTAAATGGCACGCCGAAAGGGAAGAATTTTAGCTTTTCAAGCTTTATATGCTTGGGAAACAGGAGCAGTAGATATCTCAAATATTTTAGAGTTTGCTTGGGCTACTCCATCTCTTTTGGAGCGCCTTGGTGATGAAGGTCTTGCGTTTTCTCGAATTATTGTACAAGGAACGCTTGACCATCTTGCTGAAATTGATGAGTTAATTTCAAAGCACTTGGTAAACTGGGAGTTTTCAAGGCTTAATAAAGTTGATGTTGCAATTTTAAGAATAAGTGTATATTCACTTTTATATCAAAAAGATATTCATCCATCAATTACTATAGACGAAGCGATTGATATTTCTCAAGAGTTTGGAACCGACGATTCATTCCGTTTTATAAATGGTGTTTTGGGTGCTATTCAGTCAAAAAACGGCAATGAAACTAATTCTTTAGAGCAGAGTTAGTTAGTATCGCCTATGAGCGTTTTACTTTTTAACAAAAATCATTGTATATTCCTTGTTATTTTTAGTTGTTTTCTCATTTTTTCTTGTACCTTTTCTTCTTCAGGTATTTCAATCGATGAACAGCTTTCTCAAGTAGATTCACTTATTGCAGTAGGTGATTATGATGCTGCTTGGTCGTCATTAAAAAAAGTTGCAAAAACAATAAGAAATTCTTCTGAAACACTTGGTGTTGTAAAACGCGCATTTCTTTTACAAAAAGACGACTTTGCAAAAGAGCAGTTAGAGGATGCACTAGACAAAAATCCTGATAATCAAGAGTTGCTTGCAGTGTATGCGCATATGCTTATTTCAGAAAATGAATATGATCTTGCTTTGCCGTATGCTCAAAAGCTTGAAGGTGGTGAGTATGGTTCTATCTATTCTGAATTGCGCTTTAAACTTGAAGAACATACTATAAATGAACGTAATGCAGAAAAAAAAGATGGTGAAGAACCTGAAGTAATAAATTATTATCTAGAAGAGTATGTTCAAGCCTATATAGATATATATTATTCCACAGGCGATGCATCCTATTTAAGAAATGCGGCACTGGTATATGCTATACAAGGAAATATGGCAAAGGCTTTTTTATTACATCCTGAAAAGGTAAGTTCTTATGAAAGTCCATGGTTTTGGGCCCAAGTAAGTTATGATGCGTATCAATTTGAGCAAGTTATAGCAGATTTGCAAGTTTTTGAATATTCAAGTGATGAGTTATCTCTTTTAGCTGATGCCTATGTTCAGTTAGATTTATTGCAAGAGGCACAATCTATTTGGCTAAAATCTACAAATATGTATTATTCTGAAAATCCTATAGCATGGCATAATATTGCATTGTATTATCAATTGCAGGGAGATAGTACTGCTGCAAATAACGTAATTTCACATTTAGTAAATACCTTTCCCGATTATGTTTATGGTTTAGCTGCCTATGGTTACTTTAGTTTATTTGATTCAAGTCACTCAAATGAATCTATTTTTGTACCAATTTTAGAAGAAAAAAACATGCAAACTCTTTTGATGGAAAAAAATGCCGAGCGTATTTTTTTAGATAGTAGTGATGCTCTTTTAAAAATGGACAGCGCAATTGACGATTTATTACAGGTTGATGAAACAATGGCAATGGAATTGCTTGTTGAACGTTTAAAACTTACATGGGAAACAGCAATAAATCCTTTAACTTCGCAACAAAAAGTTTCAGATGTATGGAATCTTTTAGAACAAAATGTTCAAGAGCCCTATGGTTATAATTCTGTGCTAGTGCAATTTGCAATGTGGTTTTTCTTTACGCAGGGTATGATTGATGAAGCCGATGCGCTATTTGTAACTCATTGTACCTCTCGTTATGCTTCATATTATGAATCTGTAGGTGCATACACAAAAAAACCGATTGATTATATGAAAACATGGGAATATGAATATGGCGCTTATGTAGCTTTGCGGCAAGAACGTTATGATGATGCGCAACATTGGCTATTACGATTAATGCCTGAAAACATAGTTAGCGCTGCTACGCCTATATCTTCTGCTTTTAATCTTACTACTTTATATAATGCAACCGGAAAAAGAGCTTTGGCTCTTTCGCTTTATAATCAAATGCTTACATTTGTTAAAGATTCAAAGCAAAGAGCTGATGTGTATT
Source organism: uncultured Treponemataceae bacterium (assembly GCA_964370555.1). Lineage (GTDB taxonomy): Bacteria > Spirochaetota > Spirochaetia > Treponematales > Treponemataceae > CAYJFX01. Next base: position 5,356 of record CAYJJW010000060.1, read on the forward strand.
ATAGAATGGCGCTCATATACAATGAAGAAGGCGAAACAAAAAGGGCTTCCATTTCATTGAATGAAGCCCTTACCTTAGACAGTAATCATAGTGAGTCAAGACTCTTACTAAAAAAAATTACACAGTAATGTATTATTTTTTTAGTAATGCTGCAAATGGATTGTATGTTTCTTCTTTATCCTGTTTGTCAAGATAATATTCAACATCACTTTCTTGCTCTTTTGCAACGGCCGGTCTAAGAGATATTCTTTTGTCAGCTGTGTCGATGCTTTGAATTACAACATGCATTACATCGCCAGTTTTAAAAAGTTTTCGTAAATTTGTTCCGCTTTGGGCACTTTGTATTTCTGAAATATGTACTAATCCTTCTAAACCTTCTTCAAGTTTTACAAAAAGACCAAAATCTGCAATTTTTGAAACAGTGCCTTTGTGTTTTGTTTCTTCACCGTATTTTGCTTTTACCGTTTCCCATGGGCTTTTTAATAATGCCTTTGTGCTAATACTAATTTTTTCATTTTTCCAATCTGTTTTTAGTATTTTTGCTTCTATTTCTTGGCCTACTTTTAGATGTTTATTAATGTCATCAACTCGGCTTAACGCAATTTCAGAAATTGGAAGAAGGGCTTGGAATCCTTCAATCATAACGAAGGCTCCAAAGCTTTGAATAGAAGCAACAGTCCCTTTTACCGTTATGCCTTCTTTTAATGTTTCTTGTAGATCTTTTATAGCATCTGCGTGTTCTTGTTCGCAAACAACTCTATTTGAAACAAGTATGTTTCGCCCATTTTCTTTGTATTCTTGTATAACAAAGGTAAGATGTTTACCAATATAAAATGAAGGTTCTTCTTTTTGGCGATATCCCATTTGTGAATAGGGGCAAAATGCTCTTGCTTGACCAATTCTAACCTCAAAACCGCCTTTAATTTCTTTTTCTACAAATCCATCAACAGGAATTCCTCCTGAATATGCTTTTTCAAGCATTGATTTATCGGCTTTGTCTGAACTAATTTTTGTAGTAAAGCGCATTTCGCCATGCTTTTCACCTAAGAAAAATACTTTAATTTTATCGCCTTCTTTTACCGTTATTTCCCCATCTTCACTAGTAACTTCAAGTGCATCGAGCACACCTTCAGATTTTGTATTTAAATCTAAAAAAATATAATCTTTTGTAATGGCTACTATTGTTGTTTCAATTTGTTCGCCTTGCTCTAAAAATTTCATATGGTCTCCTTGTGTATACTAAGAGTATACATAATTTCTTACACTTTGCCTAGACAGAAGGCCTTTTTAGTGCTCTGTATACTGCCTTGACTTATGCGTACTTTTTTTATATAATTAAACATTCTTGAAGGATTGTTTATGCTTAAAAAAATATTATTTTCTATATGCCTACTGTTAATTGTAATGAGTTATACTTTTGCTCAAAGTGCCATCCTTACTGCTGCCGATTTTTTTGAGTCAGTATCAGAAAATTTTGCAGTTATCGAAAACTATGAAGCTGATATGAAAATACGCATAGGCGAAGAATCTGAAGAAATGATTTCTAGGGTGTCATTTAAACAACCTAATCTATTACGTATCGATTTTTCTGAACCCGATACCCAAGCCATTGTTTTTAATGGAAATCAACTTACAATTTACTTACCAAATTCAAATGTTATTTTAAATCAAACTGTTCAGAGTGATGGCTCTTCTTCTGATGGAATGAGTTTAGCAACTCCTGATGGGCTTGCTTTAATGAAACGCTATTATTCAATTACCTATGAAGTAGGGCAAGCTCCGGTACCACTCGACCCAGAAGCGGTGGGTACTCCAGAAGCTGAAGAAATGGTTGTGAAATTATTGCTAACAAGAAGAAATACAACTGAAGGTTTTAGAACAATTAATTTAGCTATAAGTCCGGATACTTTACTAATTCGACGTGTTGAGGCAGAGTCGGTAGAGGGGACAATATTCATATTTGATTTTACAAATTATGCATTAAATCAAAATATTCCGGATATGCGCTTTCTTTTTGATATGCCTTCAGCCGGAAGTACCTTTAATGACTTTTTGTTTGCAGAATCAGAATAATTTAGGCAGTGGGAAGAGATGGAAAACTTTGGAACAATTTTACGAGAAAAACGGGAAGAAAAAAATATATCTATAGACATAGTAGCACGAGAAACTACTATTTCAAAGCACTATATAGAAGCACTGGAAAGTGAAAGAATTGATATTTTTCCAAGCACAACGTATGTTACAGGATTTTTGCGAAACTACTGTGATTACTTAGGCATAGATTCAGCATATATTTTAAAAATATTTAATGCAAAACTTATACAGGAAACTCCAACTCCTGTTACGCTTTTGCATCCAAAAAAGAACTATAAAAAACAAATTATAATTATTGCTTCTGCAGCACTTGTTGTTTGTGTAACAGCACTTTTATTGGTTTATTATTTAGTTATTGTTCCACAACGTATGAATGAAAATGCTATCAGTCTTGCTCAAATAAATGGCGAAACATATGCACTTTCTGCTATACCGTTTCAAAAAAGGCTTTATGAAGGGGACAGTTTATCCTTGCGTATTGGAGAAGAAACAGTTTTCCTAAAAGTTACCGATACTTTAAATGCTTTGGCTTTTGAAACACCTCTTGGTTTACAGTTTGTAGAATTAGGTGAAGAATTAGAAATTGATGTTGATGGAAGCAATGGCCCTGATTTTACCATCTTTTTATCAGATATTTCAAATGTTGATGCAAAACTTGGAGCTGAAATTCGCGCGTTTTTATCAACTCAAACGGTAACAGCATCGCCACTTGGTTTTGAAGATGGTGATGAAATTGCACTCGCATCAGATTTACCTACTAGTTTGGTTCAAACAGTAATTATTGAAGATACCAGAGCGTATCCATTTACTATAAATGCAACATTTCGAGATGTATGTTTACAGCGCTATATCACCGATAATAATGAATCTGTAGAAACCTTGTTTATGGCTGGTGATGAGCTTATTATGCAGGCAAACAATGCAATTCGTTTGTGGATGTCTAATTCTAATGCAACATCTATGGAATTGATAGCCGACGGTAGAAGTTATGATCTTGAAGTTGGTTTACCGGGAGAAGTTTCAGTTCAAGATGTGCGTTGGATTCGAGAAGATACAAATGTATATAAACTAGTGGTAATGGATATTGAGTAAGAACTTTTACATTGATTTGCATGGTTGTGCAAAAAATCAAGTTGATGCAGAACTAATTACTCATCGCCTTCAAAGTAAGGGGTGGGTTTTAGTAAACGATGCAGAATTTGCTGACTTAATAGTAGTAAATACTTGTGGATTTATTGAGAGTGCAAAAAAAGAATCCTTAGATGCCGTTATTTCCGCTCGGGAAAATTATCCAAATGCAAAAATACTTATGGCAGGATGCCTATCTGAGCGCTATGCCGATATATTTGAAACCGATTTACCTGAAGTTGATGGTATTTTCGGAAACGGCGATTTATCTAAAATTGATGACTTAGTTACTAAAATGGAAAAGGGAAATCGCCCTGTTGAAACATACGAGCAAAAAGGTGTATGTGATGGGCTGCGTACCAATCTATTTGATTTTCCAAGAAGTGCATATATAAAAATAACAGAAGGGTGCGATAACTATTGCTCCTTTTGTGCAATTCCCTTAATTCGTGGACGACTTAGAAGCCGTTCAATAGATTCAATTGTACATGAAATAAAAGACTTACACGAAAAAGGTTTTTTTGAGTTTAATCTTTTGGGACAAGATATCGCTGCTTTTGGAAGTGAAAATTTTACCGTTGAACAACAACAATCGTTCGATTGGAACGAAATAGGAAAAAGTCCTTTAGCGCAATTATTAGAAAAAATATCTGAGCTTAAAGGCGACTTTTGGGTACGCCTCTTATACATTCATCCCGATCACTTTCCGCGCGATATTCTTCCCGTTATACAAAGAGACAGTCGCTTTTTACATTATTTTGATATGCCATTTCAAAGTGGTGATGATGATGTGATTCTTGCAATGAATAGAGTAGGGTCAAAAAAAATATATGAAACCTTAGTAAGCGATATTCGAGAATTCCTAGGCGATGCTGCAATTCGTACCACTTTTTTATGTGGCTTTCCCGGTGAAACTGATACAGCCGCCCTTAATACCAAAAACTTCTTAAAAACAATTAGGCCAGATTGGTCAGGATGCTTTTCGTATAGTAGAGAAGAGGGAACTACTTCTTATGATATGAAAAAGAGAGTTTCAGCAAAAACAGCAAAAGAGAGAGTTGAAGTTTTGCAAAATGTGCAAAGTAAAATAACTGAAGAAAAATTACAAGCTCACGTAGGAAAAACCTATGATGTTTTAGTTGAAGAACTGGTAGAAGGCGAAAATCTTGCGCTAGGGCGAGCTTGGTTTCAAGCACCTGAAGTTGACGGCGCTTGCGTTATTCGATACGATGAAGATGATAACGATATTTTGCAAAAAATAAAGCCGGGTAGTGTAATAAAAGTACAAATTGCAGGCGTTCGTGGTGTTGATGTGGTAGGAAACTATGTCGAAGCTTGATTATTTATCAATACTTAATGATGAACAAAGAGAAGCAGCCATTCATGAGGGAGACTCACTTTTAATTTTAGCGGGTGCAGGCTCCGGAAAAACACGAGTAATTACCACTAAAATTGCCTATCTTATAGGTGAAAAAGATTATGACCCCAGAAGTATTTTGGCGGTTACCTTTACAAAAAAAGCTGCAAACGAAATGGCAGAGAGGGCAAGGCTTTTAGAGCCGCGTGCTGCCTACACACAAATTAGAACATTTCACTCATTTGGTTCATGGTTCTTGCGCTTATATGGTGAGCATGCAGGACTTGGTTCAAACTTTTCGGTATACGATGATGATGACATGGTAACGCTTTTAACAAAGTGTACGTCGCTTACTCGTCAGCAAGCATCCCTCGTAGCCCATGGAATATCAAGAGCAAAAGATTATTGTTTAACACCCGATTCTCCCGACTTGGTGAATATTAGTACCGATATAGAATTCCCTCATTTATATGCTATTTACCAAGAGCGCCTGAGAGAAACAGGCAATGTCGATTTTGGTGATTTAATTATGCTTCCAACTCTTATTCTACAGCAAAATGAAAAAATAAGAGAGCAAATGCATTACCGTTTTAAAGTAATAATGGTTGATGAATACCAAGACTCAAACGTTGCGCAATTTATGTTGTTACAACAATTGGCAGGTGATGGAACATATGTGTGTGTAGTAGGGGATGATGATCAATCAATTTATAAGTTTCGTGGGGCAGAAGTGCAAAATATTCTCACCTTTCAAGATCATTTTCCAAATACTAAAATTGTAAAACTCGAAAAAAACTATCGCTCTGTTGCCCCAGTTTTACAAGTTGCAGATGATGTTGTAAAAAAGAACGTTGGGCGCTTAGGAAAAACATTACAAGCGGTTCGAAATGGCGGTAAAAAACCAATACTTGCCTTTATGGAAACGCAAGATGTTGAAACGTATTTTTGCGCCCATCTTATTCAACAAGCATATGAAAAAGGCTGCCCGTATTCTGATTGGGCAATTTTATATAGAACAAATGCTCAGTCGTTAGGTTTTGAAAGTGAGTTTTTACATAAAAAAATCCCTTATACAGTGGTCGGGGCATTAAAGTTTTATGACAGAGAAGAAATTAAAGACGTGTTAGCCTTTTTGTCGTTAATAGCAAATCCTAAAGATGAAATAGCTTTTAGGCGTGTAATTAATAAGCCGCCTAGAGGGATAGGTGCTGTTTCTCAAGATAAAATAATTGATACAGCACGCGCAACAATAAAAAACGAAAACGATATGCTTCTTGGAAGTTCTGTAGATTTATTGAGTGCATGTAAAAACAGCATGAAGTCAATGAATAAAAAAGCGCAAAGCGGCTTACAGGACTTTTTAGATGTAATTGATGAGTTAAAAGATTCAATTCACTTAGAAGAGGGAGAATTATTAACAAAGCAATTTGCAGAACTTGAAGAAGTCCCTATTGATGAAGCCTCAAAAAAAGAAGAATTGCAAGAAACTACTGCAAGGCTTTCAGAATTAATAGAAAAAATTGCCCAAAAGTCGGGATTAGTTGATTATCATACTGCACAGGATGAAGTTGCAGGCACTCAAAAGGTGTCAAATATGCAAGAACTTGCAAACTCTGCTGTTTTGTATCCCCTAACACAAAAGGGCTTGATTGATTTTTTAGATCATATTGAGCTTGACCGAACCCTTGAAACTGATGATGAAGACGAACAAGAAAAAGATGCTGTAACATTGATAACGCTTCATAATACAAAGGGACTAGAGTTTCCGCGCGTTGTAATGACAGGATTAGAAAAAGGCATTTTCCCCAGAAACGGCAAAGATGATGATGAAATAGAAGAAGAAAGAAGGCTTTTTTATGTTGGGGCTACGAGAGCTAAAGATGAGCTTTATATTACCTCTTGTGCAATGCGTCGTATGTACGGTAAAACAGACAGGATGAGTCCGAGCCCCTTTTTATATGAAATAGATACAAGTTCAATTGACATTATGGGAGAAGCTCTTGCAGAGTTTGGCTTAAAGGGTAGTAGTTCAAGTAGCTCTCAAAAAAGTGAACTTGCAAAAAGAT